>JAUVIB010000034.1 GCA_030592985.1 Calditrichaceae bacterium
TTATTGAGTTTGATATGAAAAAAGTATTTGCCGATGCTGTAAAGGCGGCTAATAAATAGATCGTCAAATTTTAGAACATAGTTTCGCAAATTAATAATGGTTTCCATTTATACAGGTAAAATTACTACGAAGATCACGAAATACACGAAGTAAAAAGAATAAATATTATCTTCGTGTTCTTAGTGATAAAGATTGTAAAAATTAGAATTATTTACCTTTTTGGAGGAAATATGCAATTTAATACCAACCGGTCTTTACTGTTTTTTTTATTATTTTTACCGATAATTACACTGTTTGCATCGGTTAAAGATGAACCTTTCATTCAGGAATATCATCAGGCGTTTCCAATCAGCGAAACAGCTGATGATAATAATATTTACCGAATTGCCGTTGATCAAAAAGGAAATATCTGGGCAGGCGGCAAGACGGGTTTATTTGTTCTATTGGATCAGACAAATAAATGGCTTCCTGTATTGAATGAAGAAAATAAAGGACCTGTTTATTCTTTATTTGCTGACTCAAAAGGCCTTATCTGGATAGGCGCCTGGAATGGATTGTATCAACTGAAAATCGAAAATGAAAGTACTCTCCGAAAAAAAATAATGAAAATTAAAAATATCATTGGGCCGATTACCGCCATTTCTGCAATAAACGGAGATATTTACGCTTTTGGACCACAAGGACAATGGCATTTTAAAAATAAGAAATGGAAGCAATTTAAAATTCCGGTTTCCCGCTCAATCCGTGTCGTAATGGCCGGTAACAATAAAGATTATTTTATAGGCGGCGGGAGAGGTGTTTGGCATATAAAGGATTCCAAAATCACACTGTTTCAGAATGAGCGGGAATTGCTAAGTGATGATATCTATGGAATGGATTTTACAGCGGACGGTAAGCTATGGATTGGCGGGTTGGGCGGAATTAATGTTTATGAAGGGGGTAAGCGGATTGACACCATCACTTCTGAAAATGGTTTATCTTCCATTCGGGTTAAAGCAGTTCGCCGGGCGCCGGATGGTGCTATGTGGATTGGAACCGATATGGGCGTTAGTCGTTTTGACGGCAAAGAATGGTCGTTAAGGCACAGCCGCCGCTGGCTATTAAATGATCAGGTAAGGGATATTGCATTTGATAAAGCCGGTACAGCCTGGATAGCCACAAAGAGTGGCGTGAGCGCAATTAAAAGAAGAACAATGACCTTGGCACAAAAGGCGGATTATTATTATGAAATATGCATGAAAAGACATATTCGTCCGCCGTATCTTGTGGAAAAATGCCGTTTAACGACGCCCGGAGATTTAAAAACCTGGGAACCCGATGACGATGATAATGACGGGCAATATACCAGTATGTATCTCGTTATGGAGTCCTATCGATATGCCGTTACGAAGGATCCCGATGCCAAAGTGAAAGCGAAAAAAGCATTTGAAGCTTTAAAATTTTTACAAACTGTGACCGAAACAGACGGTTATGTAGCCAGAACAGTTATTCCACCGGAATGGAAAAAGATGTCAGATCCCAATGAAATCATTGATGATCGACGTTGGGCACAGGAACTATCCAATAATCCGCGGGAAAAACGAGTGGAGATTCATTGGCACTTATCCAAAGACGGTAAATGGCTCTGGAAAGGAGATACCAGCAGTGATGAAATTACCGGACATATGTATGGTTATCTTTTCTATTATGATCTTGTAGCGGATAGTAAAGAAAAAGAAAGGGTACGGGATCATATCCTGAAAATCGTTGATTATATCATTGATGGCGGTTACAACTTTAAAAGTCTTGATGGAAAGCATACTACCTGGGGCGTCTGGGCGCCGGAATATTTGAATAATGATCCTGATTGGGCGCCTGAAAGAGGTATTAATGCAGTAGAGATTCTATCGTATCTGAAATTGGCTTATCATGTAAGCGGTAAAAAATATTATCAGAATGAGTATAATAAATTATTGAATGAACATAATTATCGCGATTATATTGTTAAAGCCAAATCGGTCTTACCCGGCTGGCGGACGTATATCGATGACGAGTTGCTATTGCTGGCTTATGCAGCATTGCTTATGTATGAAGATAATCTTGAATTAAAAGCGCTATATCAAAAAAGTCTAAATAATTGGTATGATGCTCTTAAGGATGATGACAGTCCCTATTTTTATTTCTTCTACAATGCTTTTGCCGGCAATAAAGTAAAACATGATCGTTCAATCTTTGTTCTTAAGGACAATCCGTTAGATTTGATTCGCTGGCGGGTTGATAACTCTAAACGGGAAGATTTGCATATGACACATTCTCCGATTCTCGAAGACACCCAAACCAGCCGTTTAGTACCACCGAGTGAGCGTGGAATAATGCGCTGGGATAAAAATCCGTGGAAAGCGATTCAGGGAAATGGCGGACACTCCGAAAGCGATGGCGTCTATTGGCTGCTGTCATACTGGATGGGCAGGTATTATAGTTTGATTGATTAATTTCCTTAACTTTATATTTTTATATAAGATAGTGATCATATAATTTTTTAAATTTTTCTTTTGGAGAATAGATGAAAAAGATTTTACTATTATTATTCAGCGGATTGTTAGCATTCGGTTTGATAGGCTGTGAAAAAAGTACCTATTTTAGTCTTGAACTGCAGTCCAAAGCTTTAAATATGCCACTGGAGATAACGGGTAGTAATGATGATAGTCTTGGTGCTATTTTTTATGAGACCAAATCTGGGAAATTCTGGCTGCCATTAAAAGCGGATTCTGAAAATAAAACAACAAGTGGAACAGCCTATCAATTTAAAATGAATGATAATCGTACCATAACACTGAAAGTGGAAAAAAGAGATGCAGATTATATCGTTCATTTGACGGCATCTAACAGTGAAGATATATTAAAATGGGGCGTCAATATTAAAGCCGGTAAGGATGAATATTTTACGGGATTGTATGAACGTACTGTGGACGGGGATCAGACAAACTCATGGGAAGAGGGTATACAGGAAGCTATGGACTTACGGGGACAATCGGTTAATATGCTGATTAAATCCACTCTGGGACTTTACGCGCCATTCTATATTTCATCTAAAGGATATGGATTTTTTGCCTATGGAACCTGGCCGGGACATTTTGATTTTTGCAAAATGGATAAAAACCTTGTCCAGATTGAATTTGAAGGCCCTCAGTTTAAATTTAAAATATATACGTCCAAAAATCCTGCTGAACTTGTAATGAAGCATGCTCTGGAAACGGGGCCTCCGATTTTACCTCCCAAATGGATATTTAAACCATGGCGTTGGCGTGATGAACATAAAAATTTACCCAAATATTATGATGGAACTCCAGTGCGCGCTCCCTATAACAGTCAGGTAGTAGAAGATGTTTTGATGATGCAGGCTTTTGATATCCCTTGCGGTATTTATTGGGTTGACCGTCCCTGGGCTAAAGGATCGAAAGGGTATGGTGATTTAGAATGGAGTCCCGATCGTTTCCCAAAAGCCGGTAAGATGATTAAATGGTTAGATAAAAATGACATGAAATTAGTTTTGTGGATTGCACCCTGGGTGATGGGAGACATGGCTAAAGTTGCCATAGAAAAAGGTTACAATTTAAAGGGACAAACCAGATATATAGGTAAATATGTGTTGATTGATTTTACCAATCCGAAGGCTGTAAAATGGTGGCAGGAAGAGGGTCTGACTAAGCTGCTTAAGATAGGCATAAAAGGTTTCAAGTTAGATCGTGCGGAAGAACTCGTTCCCGAATCGCGTGAAGTTAAGGCTTTTGACGGGCGTATGACCCGGGAAACAAGAAATGATTATCCGGTGCAGTATGTTAAAGCAACCTACGAAATTAGTAAAAAAATACATGGTGATGATTTCTTTTTAATGCCGAGGGCGGCTTACACAGGCAGTTCCCGCTATGCCGGATTTTGGGGAGGAGATATCGGCTCGCCACCGGAAGGATTAAGAACCGCGATCATTGCCCAGCTGAGAAGCGCTATTATGGGCTATCCTTTATGGGGATCGGATACGGGAGGTTATTGGCATGTAGATTTGGATAGGGAAGTAACGGCCCGTTGGCTTGCTTTTAGTTGTTTCTCGCCCATTATGGAAGTGGGTCCCACTGAAAACCGTGGATTCTGGGATATGAAAAAGGAACCCCATTATGATACGGAGCTGATTGCTATATGGAGACTATACGCCAAACTGCATGACAAATTACAGGATTACAGTTATCACTTTGCTAAAGAAGCACACGATACAGGTATGCCCATTGTCCGCCCGCTGTTTCTTGTTTATCCGCAGCAAAAACAGGCATGGAGCGATTGGCAAACCTATTTATACGGCTCTGATATTTTGATTTCCGCTATTTGGCAAAAAGGGAAAACAGAACATACGCTTTATTTACCGGCAGGAGAAGAGTGGCGTGACGCATGGAACCCTGAAAAAGTGTATAAAGGGGGACAAAATGTCACGGTTAAAACCGCTATGCATCAAATTCCTTTATTTGTTCGTGTTGGCTCAAAAGTTGAAATTGGAGATTTAAACGGTTTATATAAAGAGTCGTTGAAAAAAGCAGAAAAGAAACCGGACTTAAGTCTGCTGCAAAAGGCGGTGCGTTAATTATTGGAGGAATAGATGCGTAAATTTTTAAAAATTACCGGGAGTATTCTATCCGGATTATTAGTAATAATATTAGTTATTTTATATTGGGCTTTGGATTCTGTTGATTATACGCCTTTTTTAGAAAGCAGTTACTATACACAGACAAAAGCGCGTTTGGATAGTCTGTCTAAACAATTGACTCTTGCTGAAGGAGAACTTGAAATTGGTTTTTCCAAAATCAGTATAACACCACGTTTAAATGCAGAAAAAGATGATCCTTACGAAGGCGCTTTTAAATCTGTACCTCTGGCAGGATTCGGGCAGCGGCATGGAGAGCCGGCAGAGGGGATCCATGATAGTGTTTTTGTGAAAGCCGTTGCTGTAAAAGTTAAGAATAAACTAGTAATATTAGTAGGCTCGGATTTGCTGATTGTACCACCTTCCGTGAGTGATGGGGTGAGTAAAAATCTGTATGAAAAAATGAAATTAACCCGTAGTCAGATATTTTTCTCGGCAACACATACTCATTCCAGTGTGGGCGCCTGGTCGGAAGGCTATGTAGGTGAGCAATTTTCCGGGTCACCCAATCCTAATGTAATCCACTGGCTGGTTCTTAGATTCAGTCAGGCTATTGAAAAGGCTGTTGAGGATTTAAAGCCAGGAGAAATAGGCACCGAAAGTTTTGAGGCTGCTGATTTTATTGATAACCGTTTTATTGATGAGTTAGGCGAAAAAAACAGTGAGTTTGTTTTTATGGTTGCCCGGCAAAATTCAGGTAAAAAAGCTGTTCTGGGATCATTTGACGCTCATTCTACAACCCTCGGCGGCTGGAATATGCTGTTTAGCGCCGACTATTCCGGTTATTGGGAACGTAAATTGGAAAATAATGGCATAGATATCGCGGTGTTTTATGCCGGAAGTGTGGGTAGTCATAGCCCGCATACGAAAGGTGATAAATTTGAAAAGCCAAAATATATTGGGGAATCGTTGGCAGATAGTGTTTTAAAATACAGTGTAAATACAAAATTGAGTAGAGATATTGGTTTGTCCTACGTTACATTGAAATTGGATCTGCCGGAATTTCATGTGCGTATATCAGATGGTATCCGTTTAAATCAAATACTGGCAAAAAAATTATTTCCTCCAATTGGGAATGTTTATGTGCAGGCAGCACGAATAAATAATTTAATTTGGGCAACTGCACCGGCCGATTTTAGCGGTGAAACAACAATCCTATATAAAAATGCTATGTATAGAAAGGGATTTAAGGCTATCGTAACCAGTTTCAACGGAGCTTATACGGGTTATATAATTCCTATGAGATATTATCATATGGATGAATATGAATCACGACTAATGTCTTGGTTTGGGCCATATATGGGACCGTATACCAACGAAATGATCCGGCGGATGATGAATAGACTTGCCTCATTATAATTGGAATCAGGATTAAGTCAAACTATTTAAATCAAGAAAAATAATTCTTCGGTGGCTTGGGAGATAATGTTTTTTTTGGAGTGCATCGACTTTGTCGATGCTGAATTGACACAGTCAATTCGTTCCAAATTTCCAAGCTATCGAGGGATTACCAAGAAGAACTGTAAAAGAATTTAGAATCGACCGAAGAGCTTATTGCTCCTGATGTTGGTTAAATAAGTTGTATTTTGAGGGGACGTTAAGCGTCCCTTTTTCATTTTAAAATTAAAAATTATTATTAAAATAGGGATATTTCGGTTATCTATCTTTATGTTTGCTATTGTCTCATAATACTCCTAAATTTTAACTTTTTGTAGTTGTACAATGATATTTGGGAATAACGTGGTTTGCAAAAATTATAATTAGCAGTACCAAATAAATGAATTTCCAAACGTGATTTTATTTGACTTAATTGTTCGAAAAGACTTATATAATTTTTATTAGAACCTGAGTTCAATGCAAGGTAAATTCAATTTCTACCAAAAAAATACATTTAGTACATTTATCTCGAACTCACCTTAAAATATAATTTTTTATTAGAGGTCTATATGAAAAAAAGATATCTCACTTTCAATATTTTGCTGTTAGTTTATAGTCAGTTGATTTTTGCTCAGCCTAAAAATCCTAATTATGATGAAGGTAAAATTCCAACCTATACTCTTCCTAATGTTTTGGAGAGTGAAGGTGGTATCATAGTAAATAGTGTAGATAAATGGTTTAATATTCGCCGGCCGGAAATTCTTAAACTGTTTAAGCAGAACGTTTATGGAGAAATACCACAACAGGATATTAAAATCAGCTTTAAACTACAGTCGATAAAAAATGATGCCCTTAATGGTTTAGCGACGCGCAAACAAGTTAAAATTATCCTATCCAATCATGATAAAACATTAACTCTCTCTGTACTTTTATATACTCCGAATAGTTGTCAGAAACCGGTTCCAGCCTTTTTAGGTTTAAATTTTATCGGAAATCAATCCGTGACAAATGAGCTGGATATTCCAATAACAACCAATTGGGTGGGAAATTATAAAAAATATCATATTTCCGATCATAAAGCGGGAGAACAAACACGTGGATGTAAAACATATCGTTGGCAAATAGAAAAAATACTAAAAAATGGTTACGCTATTGCGACCTGTCATTATGGAGACATTGATCCTGATTTTGACGATGGGTTTCAAAACGGGATACATCCTCTATTTTATAAGGAAGGGCAAAATAAACTGCAAAGTGATGAATGGGGCTCTATTGGTGCCTGGGCATGGGGACTTAGCCGTATCTTAGATTATCTTGAGACTGATAAAGATGTTGACGGAAGCCGTGTGGCGGTAATTGGACATTCACGACTTGGGAAAACGGCGTTATGGGCAGGTGCGTTGGATCAACGGTTTGCCTTAGTTATTTCCAATGATTCTGGTTGCGGGGGAGCAGCTCTGTTCCGTCGTCGTATCGGAGAAACCGTAGAAATGATCAACAGGAGTTTTCCTCATTGGTTTTGTGAAAACTTTAAAAACTTTAATAATAAGGAAGATAAATTACCGGTTGATCAGCATATGTTAATTTCCTTAATAGCGCCACGACCCGTTTATATTGCCAGTGCGGAAGAAGACCGTTGGGCTGATCCCAAAGGTGAATTTCTATCGGCGCTGAATGCGGATCCGGTTTACAGGCTGCTTAAGACCGATGGTTTTGCCGTGCGGGAAATGCCGGCTGTTAATTATCCACTCTTTAGCAGAATTGGCTATCATATTCGTTCCGGTAAACATGATCTTAGCGAATATGATTGGCAGCAGTATCTGTTTTTTGCTGATAAGTTTATGAAATAATGGTTCTTTTAATACTCGGAGGAGGCATATGACCGATCGAAGAGGATTTATTAAAAAAACGGCTGTGGGGGTCGCGTCCATTTCAGCTGTTTTGTCGGCTTGTAAAACGGAACAAGCTCCGAAAAAAGCGGAGCAAACCATCGAAGTCCCTGAAGCGGTGTATAAAAATCGTTCTTTTGAAGAGGCTTTAAAATTGGTTGCTCACCGTCAGGTTCGCGAATTGAAAGACGGCGAATACAAAAAGGGTAGTTGGGAAGATGTAAAAAAATCAAAATTACCCCTTTACGGTGACCGCAATAACAATCGTAAGGGAATTTTATTTGACTATCCCTGGGGTGTCACTCTTTTTGGATTACTTCATGCCGCCCGTACTTTGAATGATGATACTCTCGTTCAATTTGTGACAAAACATAATGAAATCACTGCCCGTCAGTATGAATACCTGCTCTGGCAAATAAAATCATTCGGTAAATATGATAATCCGGCGGGTTTATTGGATATGATAAAACTCTTTTTACTGGATCATTGCGGTTCCATGTCTAATCAGGTTATGGAAAGCACCCTGCGTAACGGTGTAAAATTAATACCCGAACTGGATAGCATGATGAAAACGGTAGCCGATTTTATGACGCATGGTCAAAGCCGTCTAATTTCCGGTACATTTTGGCGTCCGGAGATGAAACAGACTTTATGGGTGGATGATATTTATATGTCCTGTCCCTTTTTAACACGATGGTATGAATATACGGGAGACGAATCGTATATTACAGATGCCGCCCGCCAAATTATCGATTTTGCCGGATATCAGCAGGACAGCGACGGACTTTTATTTCATGCATACTATTTTAATACCAATCAGCGTGCGGCTTTCAAATGGGGCAGGGCCAACGGCTGGTTTATTACCGGAACAGTGGAAACGCTTGCCGCCATGCCGGAAAATCATCCTCTTCGGGCACAGGTTTGGCATATTTTTAAAAAACAGGCCGAAGCTCTGAAAAAATATCAGGCCCCTTCCGGCTTATGGCGACAGATAGTCAACCGGGAAGATTTTTGGGAAGAGACAACGTGTACGGGATTGTTTACCTACTCTCTGGCTAAAGCCGCAAAAAGAGGATTATTGGATAAAGAGTATTTTGGAATTGCCAAAAAAGGTGCGCAGGCTTTAAATACGAAAATTGATGAAAAAGGCGGACTGATTGACGTTTGTACGGGTACCGGTTTGGGTGAAAATCTTGAGTTTTACCGAGATCGTCCACGACCATATGATGAAAGTCATGGACCCGGTCCGGTGCTGCTTGCCCTTTCGGAAGTTTTAAGTGATTAAATCCTAAATAAAAAGGAGTATGATAATCGTGATAAAGAAAATATTGCTTATAGGCGTGTTTGCAACCTTAATTATAAACGTATCTTGCACTAATAAAGAGAAGGAATTAATTATTGGTTCCCAATGGCAAACAGTGGGTAAAAATTTATCCTTTCCCGAAGGCCCTGCCTGGGATAATAATGAAAACTTATATGTTTCCAATTGTAACGGTAATTGGCTGGCGCGAATAAAAAATGATCTTGTAGATACGCTGTTAATGGCTTCCGACAGTACCTTCGGGAAAACAAATGGCATGATTGTCGATGAGAACGGTGATCTGCTGGCTTGTGATTTCGGTTTCGGCCGCATAATAAAAATTAATCCGCAAAATAAAAGATTGGAAATTCTTATTTTCGGTTATGAAGGAAAAAGATTTGTTAATCCTAATGATCTTGTACTGACGGCAGAAGGGAATCTTTATTTTACTGATCCGGGTAAATATGATAAAGCAAAAACAAATGGTCGTGTATTTTACCATGATTTTAAAACGGGTAAAACCGTAAAAGTGGCTGAGGGGCTTGGTTTTGCCAATGGTATTGGAATTTCGCCGTTGAATAGTAAAAAACTGTATGTGTGTGAATCCACAAAAGACCGGATTCTGGTTTATGATATAAATGAGGATCATACCCTCGCCAATAAAACGGTTTTTATTGATTTGCCGGGAGGCGATCCTGATGGAATAGATTTTGATACACAAGGGAATTTATATGTTGCGCATTACGGCAGTGGGACAGTATTTGTAATTTCGCCGAATGGTGATATTTTACAGGAAGTAAAAACACCGGGTAAAAATCCCAGTAATCTGGAGTTTGGCGGGCTGGATTTAAAGACGCTTTATCTAACAGAAGATGAAACAAATGCGGTTTATAAAATTTATGTTAAAATACCGGGGTATAAAAACCATAAAAAAAGATAAATTATTGTAATTATTTTTATAACCAATGGAGGAAATATAATGAGAATAAATTGGCTGCTTATAGTGTTTACTGCTATGTTAATGATATTTGCCGGTTGTGTTGAGCAAAAGAGTGATGAACAAATGACTGAGAAGAAAAAATATGATTCAGACGGGATGCTGCTTGTTAACGATCAAAGAGTATTTATTATTGGTTCCTATCATCTGCCAAAAACTGAAACGCCTTATAAAACCTTAAAAGAAAATGGGTACAATTATGTAAAGGTTTCTGCTGATAAATCCGTCCTGGAGAAGGCGCAAAAGTATGGATTATACACTTGGATTACCACTGGAGCTATTCGTGAAAACCATGGAAAAGAGGATAGCGAAAAAATCAGGAGAATTGTAAAGGAATTTAAAAACCATTCTATGTTGCTAAATTGGGAAATTGCCGATGAACCCGCATTTACCTGGAAATCACCTGATGCGCGCATTAAACCGCAGCCAATGATCGATACTTATAATTTGATTAAGTCTATTGATGGAAAACATTTGGTATATACCAATCAAGGTCCGGTAAATTTAATCTCAACCCTGAAAAAATATAATTCTTCAACGGATATAACTGCAGTGGATGTTTATCCGGTTATACCGTATGGTATTACTCCCACATACGCTTTATATGATGACGGTTTGCAGGGTGATCTGTTAAACCCCTATATTAGCCAGGTGGGTGAGTATATAGAGAAGATGAAAAAGGTAGCAGGGCAGGGGAGTCCCATATTTGCCGTATTGCAAGGATTTGCCTGGGAAATGTTGAAAAAGGAGAATGAGCGTAATCCGGAAATGATCCAATATCCCACATGGGAAGAGTCGCGTTTTATGGCTTATAATGCCATTATTCATGGCGTTGTAGGAATTAATTACTGGGGAATGTCATATACGCCGCAGCCATCGGAATTTATGGATAATTTGAATAAAGTGACTCGGGAATTGTCTGATATGCAGCCTGTTCTCTCTTCCCGGGAATATGATATGGGTATAGAAAAAGTCTATCACGAGATGAGATATTCCGTTGATGCGGGTATTGAGGTTTTGACGAAAAAAGTGGGAGATAGTATTTATCTGTTAACTGTTAATTCTGATAAAAATCCGGTTAAGGTTACTCTAAAAGGTTTACCTGGAAACATAAAAACTGCGGAAGTTTTAAAAGAAAATCGTATGGTTGATATCAATAATGGGGAATTAACGGACCTATATAAACCGTTTGATACCCATATTTATAAGTTGAAATAGGCCATTGGAGCACTGTTATAACTATGGTTATCGATAATTTTTGTTTTGACCTATTTTATACATTGTCATTCCAGCATGTTTTTAGCTGGAATCTAAAGTTTATTTTTTCCAATTATCGCAATTTATAGATAATTTTCAACTTTCAGATTCATCCATGGGGATATTTGGTACTGCTTTCACAAGAATGATAAAGTTGGTTACTTTTGGAGACCTTTAGCTTTTTCCTAAAGTGTAGTCTTTGATAAATATTAGCGTCTTATCGGTATAACAAGAAATAAAAATGACTAATGATGTATTAAAGAAAATGGAACCTGGGATTTATGACACAACCATACGAAGAATTAGCGGTTATTTATGATAAAATCATGAGCCATGTCCATTATCGAAGATGGGCCGGTTATATTGAAAGGCTGTTTAAGTATTATGATTCTCCCATATCTAATTTAATGGATATTTCCTGCGGGACAGGAAAACATCTTGTTAATCTTAAGAATAGAAACAGAAGATTGTATGGTAGTGATATTTCCATGTCCATGTTAAAAACGGCGAAAAGGAAACGTCATTTAAAAAGAATACCACTTGTTTGCAGTGATTTTACTGAGACACCCTTTAAGAAAAATACTTTCGATGTTGTTTTAATCCTTTATGATTCTATAAATTATGTTATTGATGATAACGAGATATCCAAAGTATTTGCCCAGGTAAAACATTTATTAATAAAAAATGGTATTTTTATTTTTGATGTAGTAACGCCTTATGCTTGTGAGGAATTTTTCCTGGATTATACGGAACAGGATAGTTGGAAAGGGATTACCTGCATTCGTCACAGTTGGTATAGAAAGGATCAACAGATGCAGTTCAATGAATTTGAGATTACGGTCAAGGGTGAAATATATCATGAGTTACATAAACAAAAAATACGCGAAATCCAGGAATGGAAAGAAATAATTCGAAAGAATAATTTTGAACTCATGCAAGCATTTAATAATTTCACATTTATTGAAGCAACACCATATTCGGAGAGAATCCATTTTGTTTGCCGGGCATAAAAAATGATTGAATTTTATAATGTTAATTTAGATATAAATAGAGTAGGTATTCTTCGCAATATCTCTTTTCGTATTGTTAAAGGGGAGTTTACCTTTCTCATTGGGCCGAGTGGGGCCGGTAAATCCAGTATTATCCGTATGATTTACATGGATGTATTCCCCATATCGGGAATGGTTGTTGTTGACCGATACAGTTCTGCAAAAATTCGCAGAAGAGAGATTTCAATGCTTCGCAGGAAAATAGGCGTTATTTTCCAGGACTTTAAACTGCTTACTGACCGCAGTGTTTTTGATAATGTAGCTTTTAGCCTGCATGTGGTGGGAGAGCGTAATAAAGAGATTAAACGACGGGTTTTAAAAGTGCTAGCGGAAGTAAATTTAAGCCATAAGCGAAATCAATATCCGGATGAGCTTTCCGGTGGTGAAAAGCAACGGGTTGCCATTGCAAGGGCAATTGTAAATAATCCGATTATAGTTTTGGCTGATGAGCCGACCGGGAATCTGGACTATGCCAGCTCTGTGGAAATAATGAATATTCTTGAGCGGATAAACAAGCAGGGGACAGCCGTTTTAATGGCTACTCACGATGCCGCTTTATTGAAAAAATATTCTCATCGCCAGATATCCATTGACCAGGGAGTGCTGAATAAAAAATGAAAATTTGGTTTTCTTTTATTGAGGGTATCCGTAATATTAAACGGGCAAAACTTGCATCAACTATTACGATCACCTCTGTTGCTTTTGCTCACCTTTTAATAGGCGTTTTCTTGCTATTCTCGGTGAATATCAATCAGATAATTGGCGATGTACGTTCTAAAATTGAATTGGAAGTATTTCTGGAAGCTGACCTCTCCGTAAAGAGCGGCAGAAGCGTTGAAAAGAAAATTATCGGATTAGAGGGGGTTAAGGATGTAAAATATATTTCTAAAGAAGATGCCGCTAAAAGATTTCAAGAAGAGTTTGGACGAAATATTTACGAAGTATTGACTTTTAATCCTTTACCGTCGTCATGTACGGTTAAAGTTAAAAAAGGATATAGAAACTATAGCTTTATCAAAAAATTGAGTACTGAGATTGGAAGGATAGATGGGGTTGATGAGGTAAAATACCAAAAACAAATTCTTTCTTTAATTGATCGTTATATTACTATTGTTTATGCAATTGCGGCAGCTGCAGGTATAATATTGATAATAATTGCTATTGTATTGCTATATAATACTATTCGCCTTACTATTTATGGCAGAAAAGATTTAATTGATATTATGAAATTGGTGGGGGCAACCAAAACCATGATAAAACGACCATTCATAGTAGAGGGCTTTGTTGAGGGACTGTTTGGCGCGTTGATCGCCTCGGTGATTTTATATGGTTCAATTCTATTGATTAAGCGTTATATCTATCCATATGTAGTTAATGCTGTAGAAATATATATTATTTTGTTAATTTCAGGCGCTACAATCGGCATTATTGCGAGCGGGATGAGTTTGGTCAGGCATCTTAAGGAAATTTGATTCGATGTAACTTTATGATTAAAACATTATCTAATCTTCACAGGTATTTAAGAGGCAATTGTAGGGAATATTAAAAAAACTATTTAAGGATCATTATGAATACGGAAAAAAACATAAAAGAGACATTGGTAGATAAAAAAAAGACTGAGAAGAAAAAAACAAAGAAAATTGTTTCTAAAGAGTTTAAAAAAATTAAAGAGATGAAAGAAAAACTTATAAAAGTAGAAGAAGAAGCGACTAAATATAAAGACCAATTATTGCGAACTGCGGCGGAGTTTGAAAATTATAAGCGCCGTACTGAAAAAGAGTCACTTGCTCTTTTGATGAATGCCAATGAAAAATTGATCACAGAACTTTTACCTGTAATTGATGATTTTTCAAGATCGTTAGAACATGCTGAAACTTCGGATAACAATGATTCATTAAAAGATGGTGTGACGCTTATTTATAAAAAATTAATGTCAATTTTGGAAAAACAAGGTTTAAAAGAGATGATAGTAAAGGGCGAAGAGTTTGATCCTGACAAGCATCAGGCTTTAATGCAGGTTGAGTCCGATGAACATGAGAGTGGATATATTACAGAGGAACATTTAAAAGGATATACACTGAATGACAAGGTTATTCGTCACACTCAGGTATTAGTTGCAAAATAAGGTGGATAAATGAGCACAAAA
>JAUVIB010000021.1 GCA_030592985.1 Calditrichaceae bacterium
CAATTGGTTGTTATGCAACCATTGGTCAGGTGTCTAATATTGATCATATGAATATTACGATAGGTAAAGCTGGCCGATCAAGATGGCTGGGTCGCCGCCCACATGTCCGTGGTGTTGCTATGAATCCGGTTGATCATCCTATGGGCGGTGGTGAAGGTAAAACGTCAGGTGGACGTCATCCGTGTTCTCCCTGGGGTCAGCAGAGTAAAGGTCTCAAAACACGTAAAAAAGGTAAAAAATCGGATTCATTAATTGTTAAGCGTCGAAAATAGGAGAAAGTATTTAGATGGCACGATCAATTAAAAAAGGGCCGTTCATAGATAAGAGTTTAGATAAAAAGATTGAAAAACTAAATGCGGATAATAAAAAAGTTGTAGTAAAAACATGGGCTCGCCGGTCTACAATTCCGCCAGAATATGTTGGCCATACAATAGCTGTACATAATGGCAAAAAATTTATACCGGTATATATAACAGAAAATATGGTTGGGCATAAACTCGGTGAATTTTCCCCGACCAGAACATTTAGAGGGCACGGTGGAAAGTTAGCAGAGCGGATGTCCCGTATAAAATAAATCGTTGAGGATAGCAATGGAAGCAATTGCAAAAACAAAATATTTAAGGATGTCTCCAAGAAAAGTAAGACGCGTACTGGACGCCGTTCGAGGAATGAATGTGGAGGATGCTTTAACTAAACTTCATTTTACCGGTAAGAGGGCATCAGGGCCTATTGCAAAAACGATATATACAGCATTTGCAAATTTGAGTAGTAAAGAAGAAGCTGAGCGCATTGATATGCAAAATGTTTTTATAAAAACTATGTATGTTGATTCAGGCCCTACTTTAAAAAGATTTCGTCCAATGTCTATGGGGCGCGCAGGGAAAATCAGAAAACGTACATCGCACATAACAGTAGTCGTTGAGCATTTAGTCTAAGAGATTCGTTAAAAGGAGTATAGTTTGGGACAAAAAACACATCCGATTGGCTTTAGATTAGGGATAATCAAATCATGGGACAGTAGCTGGTTTGATGAAAAAAATTTTTCCGGGAAATTGGAAGAAGATTTGAAAATTCGTAAATATATCAGGAAACGTTTAAATAATGCAGCTGTATCAAAGATTGAAATAGAGCGTACGGTAAAAAGAGTTATTTTGACAATTCATACTGCCAGACCAGGTATAGTTATTGGAAAGAAAGGGCAGGAAGTTGATAAATTACGTGAAGAATTGCGTGCACTAACAAAAAAAGAAGTCCAAATCAACATATCGGAAATTAAGAAGCCTGAATTGGATGCCTATTTAGTTGCGGAAAATATATCTCGTCAGCTGGAAGGAAAAGTTAGTTTTAGACGGGCAATGAAAAAAGCTATAACGTCAACAATGCGTCTTGGCGCCGGTGGGATAAAAATCATGTGTTCTGGACGACTCGGTGGTGCGGAAATGGCAAGAGTCGAACAATATAAAGAAGGAAGAATTCCTTTGCATACTATTCGTGCTGATATTGATTATGCAACACAAACAGCACAGACTACCTATGGTTCAATTGGGGTGAAAGTCTGGATATTTAACGGTGAAGTTATAGGTAAAAAATAAGAATTGTAGGAGTCAGATCCATGTTAATGCCGAAAAGAATAAAATATAGAAAAAAACAGCGAGGTACCAATAAAGGTTTAGCTTACAAAGGAAACTATATTGCCTTTGGAACGTATGGACTAAAAGCATTAGAGCCTGGATGGATTACAAGCAGGCAAATAGAGGCAACTCGTGTTGCAATTACTCGCCATGTCAAAAGAGGTGGTAAGGTCTGGATTAGAATATTTCCCGATAAACCGGTTACTAAGAAACCGGCTGAAACAAGAATGGGTAAAGGTAAAGGTTCTCCGGAATATTGGGTGGCTGTCGTAAAACCCGGTAGAATTTTATTCGAATTGGATGGTGTACCCTTTGAACTAGCAAAGGAAGCAATGAGATTAGCTTCTCATAAATTACCTATCAAGACAAAATTCGTACATAACGATTAGGATATAAAAGGTTTAGAAATGAAAAATAAAGAGGATTTCAGAGGTTTGTCTCTTGAGGAATTACAGGAGAAATTGGAAGCAGTCTATGAAGAAAGTGATAATTTGCAAATTCAAAAAGCTACACATCAATTGACAAATCCATTAAGAATCAGAGAAGTAAGAAAAGAAATTGCAAGATTAAAGACGTATATACGTCAATTTGAATTGGGAATTAATAGTACAAATGAATAGCGAGAATAAGATGAATAAGGTTCGCGGTTTAAGAAAAACACGTGTTGGAATTGTAGTAAGCAATAAAATGGATAAGACAATTACTGTCGCAGTAGTGCGACGGTTTCAACATCCAGTTTATGGAAAATTTATTAAAAGCACGTTAAAATTAAAAGCACATGATGAAACCAATACATGTAGTGAAGGTGACAAGGTTAAAATAATGGAGACAAAGCCATTAAGCAGGTCAAAAAGATGGCGTCTTGTAGAAATTATTGAAAAAGTTAAGTAACTAACAGGTAATCAAAGGGCGAATAAAATGATCCAAGAATATACAAGGTTAGCTGTGGCGGATAATTCGGGTGCGCAAAAAGTGTCATGCATACGTATTTTAGGCGGTTCGGGAAAGAAATATGGTACAATTGGTGATATAATAGTCGTATCGGTTAAAAGTGCAATTCCCGGCGGTACAGTTAAAAAAGGTGAAGTTTCTAAAGCAGTTATTGTCCGGACTAAAAAAGAAATTCGTAGACCAGATGGGTCATATATCAGATTTGATGAAAATGCAGCAGTACTTATTGATAATCAAAATGAACCAAGGGGTACACGTATTTTTGGACCGGTTGCCAGAGAATTAAGAGATAAACAGTTTATGAAAATCATCTCATTAGCACCTGAAGTATTATAATAAAGATAAGGCTTGAGAAAAAATGCATATAGTTAAAAATGATACTGTAAAAGTATTGTCAGGTAAATACAAAGGTAAAGTAAGTAAAGTATTGAAAGTATTTCCTACTGAAAAAAAAGTAATAGTTGAAGGTGTTAATATAATAAAAAGACATACAAGACCCTCACAGCAAAATCAGCAGGGTGGAATTGTTGAAAAAGAAGCTCCTATCACTGTATCGAAAGTAATGGTTGTTTGTCCAAAATGTGATAAACCAACAAGAATAGGACGCCGTATCCTTGATGATGGGTCAAAAGTTCGCGTGTGTAAACATTCGGATTGCGGTGAAATTATATCAGTAAACATATAGCAGATGACAGAGGATTGTAATGGCTGAATATGTACCAAGGTTATTTGAAACATATAAGAAAGAGGTAGTTCCTCATTTGATGAAAAAATTTGGGTATAAGAATATTAATCAAGTGCCTAAATTATTAAGTGTTAGTTTAAATATGGGTGTTGGCGAAGCAATCCAGGATTCAAAATATCTGGAAGGCTCTGTAAATGATTTAACAATAATTGGTGGACAGAAGCCTGTGATAACCAAGGCAAAAAAGGCAATATCAAATTTTAAACTACGAAAAGGGATGAAGATTGGCTGTAAAACCACACTTCGTAAAAAACGTATGTATGAGTTCCTGGATCGTTTAATAAGCGTTGCCATACCTAGGGTAAGAGATTTTAGAGGTTATTCTGATAAATCTTTTGACGGTAGAGGTAATTATACATTTGGTATTAAGGAGCAGATTATATTTCCTGAAGTCAATGTTGATAAAATAGATCGAATTCGAGGCCTTGATGTAACTTTTGTTACTACCGCTAAATCAGATGAAGAAGGCTATGAATTATTAAAAGCTTTTGGCTTTCCATTTAAAAAAAGTGATAATTAAAGAAAGGATGTAACTTGGCGAAGAAAAGCTTAATCGTTAAGTCGAAAAGAAAACAAAAGTTTAAAGTGCGTGAATATAATCGTTGTAGTAAATGTGGTAGACCACGTAGTTATTACAGAAAATTTGGATTATGTCGCCTTTGTTTTAGAGAGTTAGCACTTAAAGGTGAAATTCCCGGTATTGTAAAAGCAAGCTGGTAAGAAAATAGGAGAAAGATCACATGTCAATGACAGATCCAATTGCGGATTATTTAACACGCATTAGGAATGCGTTACATGCAGAGCATAAATACGTAGATATTCCTGCATCAAATGTAAAACGTAAAATGAGTAAAATATTATTAGAGCAGGGTTTTATATCCCGATACATTGTTATCGATGATGGTGTCCAGGGAATTATTCGTATTTGGTTAAAATATGATGAATTAAAAAAGCCGGTTATAAATAAATTAACGCGAGTAAGTAAACCGGGTAGACGTTATTATGTGGGCAAAGACAATCTTCCACGTGTGATGAATAATTTAGGAATTGCAATTTTAACAACTCCAAAAGGTGTAATAACCGCCAGTGAAGCCAAAAGACAAAATATTGGCGGCGAAGTATTATGCTATGTTTGGTAGTCCTCAATAAATAGGAGATAATAAAGTGTCACGAATTGGAAAGTTGCCTATTGTAATCCCTGATAATGTTACAATAAACATTGGTGAAGGCAATTTTATAACAGTAAAAGGTCCAAAAGGGGAACTTCAAAAAAAAATACCGTCAGAAATTGATTTGAAAATTGATGGTAATCAGCTTCACGCTATTTGCCATAGTGAAGATAAATTCAATAGATCTTTACATGGGTTGGCGAGAGCACTTATGGCCAATATGATTGAAGGTGTAGCAAATGGATTTACTAAAAAACTAGAGATAGTAGGGGTTGGATATAAAGCCGAAATGAAAGGTAAAAAACTATTATTAAATTTAGGATATTCTCATCCTATTATTATTTCGGTTCCTGAAAGTATTTCATTAATAACACCAATACCGACAGAAATAAATGTGAGTGGGATTGACAAAGAATTGGTTGGATTAGTCGCGGCAAAAATTCGTAGTTATAGAAAGCCTGAACCTTATAAGGGTAAAGGTGTGAAGTATGCTGGTGAGTATATCCGTCGTAAAGCCGGTAAAACTGCTGGTAAATAATAAAGGGTTTTAAAAAATGGCAGGAAGAAAAAGGAAGATATTAGGTATTGCTGAAAGACCTAGGCTTGTTGTTTATCGGAGCATCAAATATATTCATGCACAACTAATTGATGATACTAAAGGTCATGTATTAATGGGAATGACGAATAACAGTAAAGTTGTTGGTGGCGCTCTAAAAGATGCAAAAACAAGAGTTGAGCAATCATATAGTTTGGGTAAAAAATTTGCTGAAGAAGCTAAAAAGAAGAATATATCAAATATTGTATTTGATCGAAATGGTTATATTTTTCAAGGACGTATTAAAGCCTTTGCCGAAGGCGCTCGTGAAGGCGGGTTAGATTTTTAATAATAAGTAGGAGTTAAAGGTGATCGAAAGAATTAATCCCGGCGAAACAGAATTAAAAGAAAAAGTAATTCATATAAATAGAGTTGCTAAGGTATTGAAAGGTGGAAGACGATTTTCTTTTAATGCTATCGTTGTTGTTGGTGATGGAAATGGTATAATTGGATTTGGCCTAGGTAAGGCAAATGAAGTAATTAACGCTATTGCCAAAGGAACCGAACAGGCAAAGAAAAACCTGATTAAGGTTAATGTATTAAATGGGACAATTCCACATCCAGTAAAAAGTAAGTACGGTGCTGGTTATGTTGTAATGCAGCCTGCTTCAGCCGGTACTGGAGTTATAGCCGGTGGCCCGGTTAGAGCTGTTTGCGAAGCCGCTGGAATAACAGATATTCTTACGAAATCTATCGGATCGTCAAATCCACACAATTTAAGTAAAGCCACTTTTTATGCACTGAAGAATTTAATGAGTGCGGAACAAGTTGCCAGAAAACGCGGCATTTCATTAAGTAAATTATTTCGCGGATAAATTAAGATAATAGGATATACCGATGGCCAAAAAAAAAGAAAAACAAATAAAAATTAAGCAGATAAAAAGCAAAATTGGATATTCAACAAAACAAAAATTAACCATTGAAGCTTTAGGAATAAAGAGAATGAACCATGAAGTTGTACATACTGCAACTCCTCAGATATTAGGAATGGTTAAAAAAATTAGGCATCTGGTTAAAGTTGAAGAAGTATAAGAATAAGAAAATTAAAAAGGGTGTTTAGCACATGGATTTAAGCACATTGAAGCCCGCGAAGGGATCTATAAAAAATAAAAAACGAAGAGGCCGTGGCGAAGGTTCCGGTTTAGGTGTTACTGCCGGCAGAGGTCACAAGGGATACGGCTCTAGAGGTGGTAGTAAAAAACGGGCCTGGTTTGAAGGTGGTCAGATGCCTTTACAGAGGCGATTACCTAAATTTGGTTTTACTAATATACGTAAGATAACCTCACAAGTAGTTAATATTGGCGATCTACAGGATTTGGCAGATATTAAAATAATTGATAAATCCATATTGATTGAGAAGGGATTAGTAAGGAAAAAAAATCTTCCTGTTAAAATTCTTGGCAGTGGTGAATTAACCTCTAAAGTTAATGTAAAAGTTGATTCTATAAGTAAATCCGCACAGGAAAAAATTGAAAAATTAGGAGGCACAGTTACCCTCATATGATTACTGAGACTGTACGAAATATATTTAAGATCGCAGATCTTAGAAAAAGAATTCTCTTTACACTAATGATTCTTGCCATTGAGAGGATTGGTACCCATATCGTTACACCGGGAATAGATACTGCTGTCTTAGCTGAAGGTTTTAAAAATCTTCAAGGAACTTTATTTGGTTTATATGATTTATTTGCCGGAGGCGCATTTAGTAAAGCTGCGATCTTTGGTTTAGGAATTATGCCCTATATAAGCGCTTCAATTATCATACAGTTGTTAGGCGCAGTTATGCCGTTCTTTCAAAAATTGCAGAAAGAAGGTGAAGAGGGTAGAAAGAAAATTATGCAATATACACGGTACGGAACTCTTGCTATTTCAGCAATGCAGTCATACGGTGTTGCCATATTTTTACAAAGTATACAAATTGCGGATGGAAGATTAGCTGTTCCGGATCCGGGATTTGCTTTTCAAATACTTACGATAATTACAATGACTACAGGTACGATGGTGATTATGTGGCTTGGTGAACAAATAGACGATCGCGGTATTGGTAATGGAATTTCATTAATTATTTTTATAGGTATTATAGCAAGTCTGCCTTCTGCTTTGGGTCAGGAATATGTCGTGTTCTCCAGTGGGCAACGGGGACTGTTGTCAGAATTTATGCTTATAGCCTTAGCTTTCGGTATTATTTATGTTGTAGTACTGCTTACTCAAGGAATGAGGAAAATACCGGTACAATATGCTAAGCGTGTTGTTGGAAGAAAAGTGTATGGTGGAATGAATACGTATTTTCCGATGAAAGTTAATACAGCTGGCGTTATGCCGATCATTTTTGCTCAGGCTATTATGTTTGTCCCGACTACGGTACTTACATTTTTCCCTGAAAGTGATTTTATGATCACATTAAAAGGGTTATTTCATATGGATTCCTGGTTTTATTGGATTTTCTATGGGATTATGATCGTTTTCTTTACCTATTTTTATACAGCTATCGCTTTAAATCCGGTAGATGTTGCCGATAACTTGAAAAAACAAGGTGGCTTTATTCCAGGTGTACGTCCTGGTAAAAAGACGGCCGAATTTTTAGATAATATTTTAACAAAAATCACGTTACCAGCTTCAATATTTTTAGCAATAATTGCCATTGTACCGGCATTTTTGGCCAAGTGGTTCAAAATACCATATAGTTTAGCGTCGTTTTATGGAGGTACCGGTTTGTTAATTATTGTTGGAGTTGCTCTTGATTTTCTGCAACAAATTGAATCTCAGTTATTTATGCGGCATTATGATGGCTTTATGAAGTCAGGTAAAATAAGAGGAAGAAAATAATCTTCCGTCATGATATATATTAAGTCGCTTAAAGAAATTGAAAAAATAGAAAAAAGTAATAAGATTATTAGTGAAGTATTACAGTTCATTGAAAAAATTCTGAAACCCGGCATCGATACAAAAAGTATTAATTCAGAAATTGAAAACTTTATAGTTAATAAAAATGCAAAACCGGCATTTAAAGGATTATATGGTTTTCCTGCGGCAGCATGCATATCTATCAATGATGAAGTTGTGCATGGTATTCCAGGGAAAAGGAAATTACAGGATGGCGATATTGTCGGTATAGATGTAGGAGTGGAATTAGACGGATATTTTGGTGATGCTGCCAGGACTTTTGAGATTGGGAATGTAGCTGAAAAGGTGAAAAAACTTTGTAGAGTCACCGAAGAAAGTCTTTATTTGGCCATAGAACAGTGCGAAATAGGTAACCGGATAGGGGATATATCCTATGCTGTGCAGTCTCACGTAGAGAAATTTGGATATTCTGTTGTGAGAGATCTGGTTGGCCATGGTGTTGGTATTAAGCCCCACGAAGAGCCACAAATACCAAATTATGGAATAAGTGGGAAGGGGCCAAAGCTAAAAGAAGGAATGGTTATTGCAATAGAACCAATGATAAATTTAGGAAGTTACCAGGTTCTAACTGCAGAAGATGGTTGGACGATATACACGAAGGATGGTTTACCTTCGGCACATTTTGAACATTCTATTGCCATATTGAAGGCGGGTCCCAGGATTTTATCAACATTAAATTAGTTAAAGGAATAAAATGGCTAAAAATCAAGAAGCCATAAAAGTAGACGGAATTATCAAAGAAACATTGCCAAACGCATCTTTTATTGTAACATTAGAAAATGGGCACGAAGTTTTGGCATATATTTCAGGAAAAATGCGTATGCATTTTATAAAAATATTACCTGGTGATAAAGTAAGTTTAGAGTTATCACCTTATGATTTAACACGTGGTAGAATTACTTACAGATATAAGTAGTAAACAGAGGGTATAGAGATGAAAGTTCAGGCATCGGTTAAAAAAATGTGTGATGGATGTAAAATTATCCGAAGAAAAGGTGTAGTAAGAGTTATTTGTAGTAAAAATCCAAAGCATAAACAGCGTCAGGGATGATAAAGAAAATTTTAGGAGGCAATTTTGGCTCGTATTGCAGGTGTAGATTTACCAAGAAATAAGAGAGTTGTTATAGGGTTAACATATATTTACGGTATTGGAAGGACAACATCCGAGAAAATATGTGAAGAAGCAAATGTAGATGTTAACACCAGGGTAAATCAGCTTACTGAAGATGAAACAAGAAAAATAAGAACAATTATTCAGACTAAATATAGGGTAGAAGGTGCTCTTAAAACTGAAATTAATATGAATATAAAGAGATTAATGGATATTAATTCAGTACGGGGTTATCGTCACCATCGTGGATTACCAGTTCATGGACAAAGAACTAAAACGAATGCTCGTACAAGAAAAGGTCGTAAAAAAATAGTTGGTAAAAAGAAAAAATAATAATTTAGGAGATTTAGATATTGGCATCACCTAAGAAGAAACATATAAAAGCCAAGAAAAAAGAACGTGTTGAACCTCATGGTAAAGCGCATATAAAGGCTACGTTTAATAATACAATTATTTCCATTACGGATAATTATGGCAATGTAATCTCATGGGCAACGGCAGGGAAAGTCGGATTTAAGGGATCGAGAAAAAATACTCCTTTTGCAGCACAGCTCGCTGCTGAAAATGCGACCCAAATTGCAATCGACTTAGGCTTAAAGAGTGTAGATGTAGAAGTAAAAGGACCTGGGTCAGGTAGAGAAGCAGCAATAAAATCATTACAAGCAACGGGGTTAAATATTATGTCCATCAAAGATGTTACTCCTATTCCCCATAATGGATGTAGGCCACCAAAGAAAAGACGTGTATAAAAGATAATGTGGAGTTAATAAATGGCGAGATATACTGGACCAAAAGCAAAAATTGCCCGTAAGTTTGGTGAAAACATTTTTGGCAATACAAAATTTGATAAAATACTTAGCAAAAAGCCATATTCACCAGGGCAGCACGGTTTATCAAGAAAAAAATTGAGTGATTATGCTATTCAGCTAAAAGAGAAACAAAAACTGAAATATATGTATGGTTTACTGGAAAAACAGTTCAGGCTTTATTTTAAAAAAGCTGAACGTATGAAAGGTGTTACAGGCGAGAATCTATTACAACTTTTAGAAAGCCGCCTTGATAATACGGTATTTCGTCTTGGGTTAGCCATGTCGCGCGATCAGGCAAGACAAATGGTTCTCCATAGACATATTTTGGTTAATGGCAAACTTGTTAATATTCCATCATATATTTTAAGACCAGGTGATGTTATGCAGGTTAAAGAGAAAAGTCGTAGGATGACCATGTTCCACGATGCTTTAAAAGCTGTTCGTGCTGAAAATATGTATCCATGGCTGGAACTTGACAAATCTCAACTAAAAGGAGTATACCTTGAAAAGCCGCAAAGAGTTGATATTCCTGTCAATGTTCAGGAAAATATGATTGTAGAATTATATTCAAAGTAATTTAATTTTAAAAAAATAGAAGGTGATTATGAGCTCGACAAATTTACAGATGCCTGAGCGTATAGAGGTTGAAGAAGCTACTTATTCAAGTACATATGGACGTTTCTATGTTCAGCCGCTGGAAAACGGCTTTGGGGTTACTTTAGGAAATATGTTTAGAAGGGTATTATATTCTTCACTCCAGGGAGCTGCGGTTACGGCAGTACGGTTGAACAATATTCAACATGAATTTACAACAATTGAGGGTGTTTATGAGGATGTTCCTGAAATTGTTCTTAATTTAAAACAAATACGTATAAAATTATTAAATAAAAATCCTGGTTCAATAAAATTTACTCTTGATGGAGAAGGGAAATGGACAGGAAAAACAATTCAGGATTGTTCCAATGATTTCGAGATAATGAATCCCGATCTAAAAATTGCAACTTTAAATAAAAATGCTCATTTAGAAGTCGAATTATGGATTAATAAAGGCCGTGGCTATGTAACGGCTGAAGAGAATAAAGAGAAGGATCAACCTATTGGTGTTATACCGATTGATTCAATTTTTTCGCCAATTTTAAATGTTAAATATTCAGTTGAAAATAAGCGCGTTGGTCAAAAAACCGATTTTGAACGTTTGATATTGGAAATTGAAACTGATAGTACTATTACACCGGATGATGCTCTTACTTTTAGTGGTAAAATTCTAAGAGACCATATTCAGTTATTCATCAATTTTGACATAGAAACCGAAGAAGAAGAGGAAACTGAAGTAGATGAAGAAACACTTCGTATTAAAAAACTGCTAAAAATGAGTGTAGATGAGCTTGAACTATCTGTTCGTTCGCATAATTGTCTGAAAGCTGCAAATATTAAAACGATAGGTGATCTTGTTTGCAAAGAAGAACAGGAAATGCTTAAATTTAAGAATTTCGGAAGAAAATCATTAATGGAACTGGGTAAAATTCTTGAAGATCGTAGCTTAAGCTTTGGTATGAATTTGGACCAGTATCTTAAAAATGATGAAAAATAACCATATTAAGGGAAGAATAAATAATGCGACATCTAAAAAAGGGTAACCATTTAGGAAGAACAGCAAGTCATAAAAAAGCTCTAATGAGAAATATGGCTGCCCAGGTTATTGAGCATAAAGAAATAAAAACGACCTTGGCCAAAGCAAAAGAATTAAGGAAATATGTAGAAAGATTAATAACTTATGGCAAAGGAGCATCAGTACATCATCGACGACTAGCTTTTAAGTTTTTGCAGAATAAAGAAGCGGTTACAACATTATTTGAAGAAATTGCCCCTACTTACGAAGAACGTAATGGTGGGTATACCAGAATTATTAAATTAGGCAATAGAAAAGGTGATAATGCCGAAATTTCCATATTTCAATTGGTTGGTTTTGAAACTTTAGCTGAAGAGAAAAAGCAAATAGAGAAAAAAACTAAAACTTCTAAAAAGGTCGAAGATGTAAATATAGAAAAAGCCGCAGATGATAATAAAGAAGATATAGAAGACGTTATTGACGAAAAAACAAAAGAAACTAAAGAAACAGAAGAAATAAAGACAGATAAGCAGGTGATTGAAAAAAAAGTCTCTGAATTAGAATCAGAAGATAATCCTAAAGAATAATAATTTACATTGTGTTAATTAGAATTAATTAAGAGCCATTCTTTTTTGTAAAGGAATGGCTCTTTTGTTTATATATAGTTAAAGTTTAAATATGCCTTGCATTAGATTCTTGTTTATTATATATTTAACTATATTAAAAATATAATATTAGAGCTCCAATGAGTCACAAAATAGTACTGGTTATAATTTTTTTTTTAGTTGTTATTTCCAGCTCAATTTTTGCAGCCGACAAACACGGTCTCTGGGTTGTCAGGTATGCTTTAAAAAATAATAATGTCAAAGAAATTATTTCCAAATCACGATCATTAGGCATTACAGATCTTTATGTACAGGTATGGGCATTAAGTAAAAGTTTTCATAAAGATAAGGAATATTTTAAAACCCTTATCAATGAAGCCCATAACAACAACATAAAAGTCCATGCTTGGATAAATGTTTTGTATGTTTGGTCCGGCAATGATAAACTGAAAATTGAGGAAAAATCATTAAAATCTGTTCTGAGAAAACACAATACGATTCCAAAGTATAAAGAACTTAAATCAAAAGGTATTGAAGGACACTATATTCACCCATTTGATCAGTCTAATCTTGATAATATGGCTATGATGATTGATGAGTTAATTACAGAATATCATGTGGATGGAATCCATTTAGACTATTTTCGTTATCCGGATTTTCAATATTCAATTTCTCCCACTGGACGAACCAGATTTATGTTAAAAAATTATTATGATCCTTATAAAATATTATTTCAAAATCATAATAAATTATCAAATACAAACAACTTTGTCTATAACGAATATAAGGCCTTTTTAAAAGATGAATTAACTTTGGCTCTTCAGCTATTTAAAAGTTATATTGAAAAATCGGATAAAAAAATTGAATTAAGTGTTGCTGTAAAACCAGATCCTAAAATAGCAGATACATATTATTTTCAAAATTGGCATAAATGGATTGATGAAAATATTTGTGATTATGTTATACTTATGAATTATAATGCCGATAATATAGTATTTAGGAATAATTTGTATAAATCCAAGGAACTGAATAACGATAAAAAAATAGTAATTGGAATTGCAACCTATAATCAAAAGTGGACATCCTTTATAGAAAAATATAAAATTGTTTTAAAGTCCAATTTTGCAGGAACTTCAATCTTTTCGTATAATTATTTAAGTGAAAATAAAAATTTTTATAATAATATTAAGATAAATATTGGCTTAAGTGAGTAACATGAAAAAAATAAGAGCTCCAAGGGGAGCGGGATTAATTTGTAAAGGATGGCATCAGGAAGCAGCAATGAGAATGCTGATGAATAATCTTGATCCGGAGGTCGCAGAAAATCCTGATGAACTTGTTGTTTATGGCGGTAGTGGAAAAGCAGCCCGAAATTGGGAAGCCTACCATGCTATAATCGTGTCGCTTAAAAAGTTGGAAAATGATGAAACACTACTGGTGCAATCAGGAAAACCGGTAGGAATTATTAAAACGCATATTTATTCTCCACGTGTTTTAATTGCAAACTCAAATTTGGTACCTAATTGGGCAACTTGGGAACATTTTCGTGATCTGGAAAAAAAAGGGCTGATAATGTATGGTCAGATGACAGCCGGAAGTTGGATTTATATTGGTACTCAGGGGATTCTACAGGGTACATATGAAACTTTCTCTTCATTAGCGAAACAATTTCCTTCTAAAGATTTATCAGGAAAATTGGTTGTAACTGCCGGCCTTGGTGGTATGGGCGGTGCTCAGCCTTTAGCGGTTACCATGAATAACGGTGTTGCTTTGTGTATTGAGGTTGATCGGGATCGGGTAGAACGTCGGTTAAAACATCAATATCTTGATGTCATGAGCGATAATTTGAATGATGCTATAATACAATGTCAGAAGGCAGTGGAAGATAAAAAGCCATTATCGATAGGTTTAATAGGAAATGCGGCCGATATCTTACCAGAGTTAATACAGATGAATATTATACCCGATGTAGTAACAGATCAAACCTCGGCACATGATGAACTGAATGGATATATACCAAATAATTATGGTATTGATGAAGCAATTGAATTACGGGAAAGAGATCAAAATAAATATATTGAAGAGTCCTTCAGAGCCATGGGCGAACATTGTGAAGCAATATTGACAATGCAAGAAAAAGGGGCTATTGCATTTGATTATGGAAATAATTTAAGAGCACAGGCCGAAAAAGCGGGTGTGAAAAATGCTTTTGATTATCCTGGTTTTGTGCCTGTGTACATTCGTTCGCTTTTCTGTGAAGGCAAAGGTCCCTTCAGGTGGGTGGCCTTATCCGGTGATCCAAACGATATTTATCGTACCGATGATTTAATCCTTGAATTATTTTCTGATAACGAACCTTTAAAAAGATGGATAAAAATGGCCCGCGAAAAAGTGAGATTTCAAGGTTTACCTTCAAGAATATGCTGGCTTGGTTATGGCGAAAGGGCAAAATTCGGGCTTGCTATAAATAAATTGGTTAGAGATGGAGAAGTTTCTGCTCCAATTGTAATCGGTAGGGATCACTTAGATACAGGTTCTGTGGCTTCTCCTAACAGAGAAACGGAAGGGATGAAAGATGGAAGCGATGCCATAAGTGATTGGCCGTTGTTAAATGCAATGTCTAATGTGGCATCAGGTTCTTCCTGGGTATCCTTTCATCATGGTGGCGGCGTTGGTATTGGTTACTCTCAGCATGCCGGCCAAGTAATTGTTGCCGATGGAACGAAAGAAATGGATTTAAGGTTAGAACGTGTATTAACAAATGATCCAGGATTAGGGATTTTCCGACATGCAGATGCAGGATATAATAAAGCAATCCGATTCGCAAAGGAAAATAACGTTGATATTCCACTGATAAGGTAAAAGAAAAGAATCTGCTGATGAGTAAAATTATTGCAATTTCCAGTCAAAAGGGGGGTGTAGGCAAGACAACAACAGCTATTAATTTGGGTGTAAGTCTTGCAATTTTTCAGAAAAAAGTTTTAATTGTAGATTTAGATCCACAAGGAAGTATTGCAGCTAGCTTTCATCTTGATGAGTTTAAAGTACAATATGGATTATTCCAGGTGATTAAAGATAAAACCCCTTTAGTTATGGCGATAACAGACATTGGATTGGATAATTTTGAAATTGTACCTTCAGGTGTTAGGGATGATGAAGACGAAATGGATCTATTTGCTTATACATTACAGCCGGAATTATTAAAAAGTATATTGAAACCTTTGAAAGAGATATACGATTTTATTATATTAGACTGTCCACCTAGTTTGGGTTCTATAACCCAAAATGCTATTGTTGCAGCTGATTCGATCTTGATTCCGGTGCAAACGGAATATTATGCAATAAAAGCGCTTGGTAAGTTTTTAAAGTCCATTCGAAAAGTAGCTCGGGAAAAGAACCCTGCTTTGAAACTGGAAGGCGTTTTGATAACAATGTATGAGAAACGTATTAAGAATAGTCATAAGATATACAATGACTTAAAATGTAGTTTGAAGAATCTTGTGTTTGAAACAGTTATTCCACGTAATTCTAAAATAGCTGAGGCTCCATCCGTTGGAAAACCAGTAGCTTTACTCGATGTGAGCTCTGTCGGATCTATTAGTTATTTAAAATTAGCGGAAGAACTTCTAAATAGAAATTAACTTTTAATAATATTTGAAAGGGTTGAATTGTGAAAAAGAATTATAAACGAGCAGATAATATTGATGAACTTATTCATTCAGTAAAGCTTCCCTATCTGGCTTGGAAAGTACTCTTTCTTATTGGCGAGCAAATGGAAACTAAAAAGATATCGGAAATATTAGAAGAATCCGAGAATTCAGTTGCTGATGCGCTTGTATTGCTGGAAAATGAGAAATTGATAATTTCGGAAGCTATGGAAGAAGAAACAAAACCCGAAACGGAAATTGAACCGACGCCTGAAGTTGAAGAGCCG
>JAUVIB010000100.1 GCA_030592985.1 Calditrichaceae bacterium
ACATTGAGGGGTATGCACTATCAAGCGGCTCCGTATGAAGAAGTAAAACTCGTACGTTGCACAAAGGGTAAAATATTTGACGTGATCGTAGACTTACGTCCAGATTCGCCTACACATTTAAAATGGTTTGGAACGGAATTAACATCAGAAAATCACAAAATGCTTTATGTACCCGAAAATTTCGCTCACGGCTATCTGACCCTTACAGATAACGTTGAAGTGTTTTACCAGGTATCCCAATTCTACTCACCGGAATCTGAACGCGGCATTCGTTGGAATGATTCTGCAATCGGTATCATATGGCCCAAAATAGATGGTTTATCAATTTCAAACAAGGATAAAACCTGGCCGGATTATACACCTTAATTATACAGCAATTCAATCAGGAATAACAAATTAAAACTCGGAAAACTTCGAATGATTATCATAGACAAAGCTCTGGAAAAAAGAGAAAAGGAAGATAACCCGATTCGTGTCGCGATAATAGGTGCAGGCTATATGGGACGTGGTATCGCCCTTCAAATTGTAAGATACACCGTTGGGATGAGATTGGTTGCTATTGCCAATCGCACAATTGCAGAGGCTAAGCGAGCTTACAAAGAAGCCGGGGTTGAAACCGTAAAATCGGTTAAATCCATTTCACAGGCTGAAGAAGCGATCGCCGGGAATCAATACATGGTTACTGATGATGCATTAATGCTATGTAGAGTCAAAAGTATTGATGCTATTATTGAAGTGACCGGTACAATTGAATTTGGGGCTCATGTAGTTTTAAAGGCTATTGAAAATAAAAAGCATGTAATTTTAATGAATGCCGAACTTGACGCTACTATCGGACCAATCCTTAAGGTGTATGCCGATCGTGCCGGTGTTGTAATTACAACTTCCGACGGCGACCAGCCGGGTGTTATCATGAACCTTTATCGTTATGTAAAAACTATTGGTTTAAAGCCTGTTCTGGCCGGTAATATGAAAGGGCTCCAAGATCCTTACCGTACTCCAAAAACCCAGCAAGGATATGCCGACAAGTATAAACAAAAACCTGCAATGGTCACGTCATTTGCCGATGGAACGAAAATTTCTATGGAAATGGCTGTCGTAGCTAATGCTACCGGATTTATGGCAGGAAAGCGAGGTATGTATGGGCCGACATGTTCGCACGTTAAGGATTCCATAAATTTATTCCCTATAGACCAAATGCTTCAAGGCGGCCTTGTGGATTACATTCTTTGTTCAGAGCCTCCAGGGGGTGTATTCATTTTGGGGTATAACGAACACCCGGTTCAACAGCAATACTTAAATTATTATAAAATGGGCAAAGGTCCTTTATATGTTTTTTATAATCCATACCATCTATGCCATTTTGAAACTCCCTTAACTGTAGCTCGTGCCGTTTTGTTTCATGATGCGGCCGCGAGTCCACTTGCCGGTCCGATTTGCGATGTGATAACTGTCGCTAAACGTGAACTTAAAACAGGGGAGATGATTGATTCCATTGGGGGTTTTACCTGCTATGGTATGATTGAGAACTCTGGAACATGTCAATCAGAAAATCTACTTCCAATGGGCCTATCGAGAGGGTGTCGTCTTGTTAGGAGAGTCCCAAAAGATAATATAATAACATACGATGATATTAAGATGCCAGATAACAGGCTATGCGACAAATTACGTAATGAACAAAATAAGTACTTCTTCAATTTACTCACATAGCTTCTTTGCATTTTATGGGATTATTTGTTTACAAGCTTTTTAATAAGACATTTCAAAGCTGACAACCTTGTAGAGACATTTGAAAAATGGTAATTTTTGTTCGAGTTCAAGGAAGGCGAAAATTTCAACCACAGGAATATATTGAATATTGCGAGGATTGAAATTTGAGACTGACGCAGAAATTGGGCATAAAGTACCGTTTTGCAAAGGTCTCTTATAAATACTGTTAACATAGGAGGTATAACTTTTCTATGTATTTTAAGACTACTATGTCATTTCTTTTAATATTCTTGCTATTCAGTACGAGCACAGTATACGCTCATTCACCACACGATCCTATAGAATCAATCGCATTATCTCCAGCAATTAAACAAGATAAAACTCTATTCATTATAATTACTGATCATATTTTAAAATCTGAAGATGGTGGGTATAGTTGGAAAGAGTTGTCTAATGGTCTTGATCATAAGAACTATTTAACTTCAATAGTGATTTCCCCTACCTTCTTATTAGATGGAATTCTATTCATCTCATCCGCTGGAGACGGGATTTATAAATCAAATAATGGAGGAAGGTCATGGAGTAAGGTCAATAAAGGTCTAAATAACCTAAAAATTAGTTCATTGTATATTATTCCTTCAAATAACCAGCATAACATAATTATGGCCGCTTGTGATGATGGTGGGTTATATAGGACAATTAATAATGGAGGTTGCTGGGAGCAGGTATTAGCAAATGATATTAAAATAACTTCTATCGATTTTTATAAAGTACTTAGTAATATAAAAATTGTTGCAGGTGATAGTGATGGCAATATATATTTTACTACTGACTGCGGTAATAACTGGAAAAAGCAGCATCAAATTCCTGGAAGTGGTGGAATAACAGTAATAAAAAAATTGCCTGATGCTTTTTCTTCTAACACCTTTTTAATTGGTACTCAAAATAGAGGGATATTGAAGATTGTCATTGATGAAAATTCCACAAAATTGGTTACCATTGATATTAAAGACAAGCATGTAATTGATATAGCAATTACACCGAATTATCATAATGATTCACTAATTTTGGCGACAACACGGTATGAAGCCGTGTTTCAATCACGCGACCATGGCAATACTTGGAGAATTTATAAGAATGGGTTAACCTGGGACAAGCAAGCAGATTCTAAAATGTACAAATCGCCTCACTTTAGAGATATTAAAATTGCAAATGATTATAAAAATAATAAAGTAATGTTTATAGGCGGGTTTGATGGATTGTTTAAATCTATAGATTGCGGAAAGACATGGTTTCAATTAGAAACACTGCCTCTCAGATTAATTAAGGGGCTTTCCGTAGCAGAAAATGGATTATCTGTTGCCATTACAACTTATGGAGGTGGTGCATACAAATCGAACGATTCAGGTAATTCATGGAAACCAATTAATAACGGCTTATTAAAAACACGATTAAGTGACATTGTTTTCTCGCCATATTATAATTACGATAAGACCCTATTTTCTGCACATAAAGAATACCTTTTAAAATCGACAAATGGAGGTAAAACTTGGAATAGATGTATAATAGAAAAAGATACTTGGAAAAACAGTCTAAATTCCTTTTTCATGTCAATAGTTCGAAAACTTGGACTACCAAAATCAATAAAATCTATTTTTGCTTCCAAGAAAATTAGGCCATATCCAACAATAATTGCATTATCGCCGGATTTTAAAAATGATAACATTTTATTTTTTGGAACTCGATCTAACGGAATTTATAAATCGAATGATGGAGGATTAACAAGTAAAAGTATTTGGATAAGTACAGAACACAATACAGTCACCTCTATTGTACTTTCTCCCGCTTTTGTCAAAGACTATACTCTTTTCACAGCAATAAGAAAATTTGGAGTTTTTAAATCAATTGATGGAGGAAATTCATGGTTTGCTGCTAATAACGGTCTGTTTTTTATTGATCAATGGAAAAAGACTTTAGACAGTCACGATATTAGAATAAAAGATCTAAAACTGGCAATTTCGCCTTCTTTTAGTTCAGATGAGACTGTTTTCGCTGCTTCATCGGCAGGGTTATACAAAACAACCGACGGTGGAATCCGTTGGAAACAAGTAAAATCCGAGGCCTATGGCAGCGATGCATATATCATCGGTATAGCTATTTCACCTAATTATAATTCTGATCAGACATTACTTCTAAGTGTAAAAGGAAAAGGGTTATTTGAGAGTACTAATGGTGGATTATCTTTTTATAAAACAGCACCTGAACTAATAAACAATAATCATTCAATCGAATATATTGAATTTTCACCAAAAAATTCTTATAATAGTACTATTTATGCTGCTTCTGATGAGGAACTATTTATTAAAAAAAAAAATGGTAGTAAATATTGGGATGTTATTAAACGCCCTGTTAGATATGAAAATAATAGAGAAGTTATACATTACAATGGCAATTGGAAAATTGAACGTTGTCACAATTGCAGTGCTTCAAGCATAAGTCATTCGGATTCTTGTTCTGACAAGGTCACATTAAATTTTATAGGTACGGGAATATCTTGGATTGGAACAACATCGAATGATCAGGGAATTGCTAAAGTTTTCATAGATAAAAAATTTGTTTCTACAGTCGATCAATACAGTCCTCAAAAAAAATATATGCAAAATTTATATACAATCAATAATTTAGGGAAAGGGCATCACACTATTACTATTGAAATTGTGAAAGCAAAAAACGAAAAATCTAAAGGATATCGTATTGAAATAGATGCATTTGATATATACACATAATTCTTGATTATTATATTAACCAATAGTTGTTTTTCACGTTGAATATGTATTGCAGCATTACTAAACTACTTTTTTAATTTAAAATTAGGTTATAAAAAGTAAATGCAATATTGTGGCACTAAATCAGTCTTCATGCCTCCTGAATGAATAAAAACTTTGAAAGCTATTCATCAATATATAAAAATTTATGGGCGGTATTATTGTATTAAGCAAAACATATTAATATTATCTTGGTATTTATATCGTTACAACAAGTTAATCCAGTTTCGAGGCAGCCATTATAGACGCAAATGGATTAGCGTAGTAAAAAAGTTTTGCATTTACTATCTCCGTCCGCATCGTGTTGAATCGAAGTTAGAGATGCCTATTTTCGGCAATCTTTGCTTGCCTGTCCATATAGGTTTTAAGGTTTTTAATTTTAAAAAAAAAAATGTCACAAAAAATTTTTCTCCAAACACAGATTTAACTTTAGTTAAACGCGAAATCGAGGGGGTGCGTAAAGCCAGTCTTTTAAACTTCAGCCCTAAGATATTAAGATGGAATATTAAAGAAAAATGGTATACAGAAGAATTTATTGTTGGAAAATTTTATTACTCATACAAGAAAAATAATACCAATTTTCTCTTAGAAATATATCAACAAGAAATCGAGCCATGTATTATTCAAATGATTCTAGTACAAGCTCCAGTGCTAACGCCATTAAGAAAATATGTCGAAGAGATAATTACAAGAATAAAAAATAAAGTGTTTTATTCGTCTAAAACAGATAGAATAAAATATGAGCCGATAAAAAAATTTATTAATACTGTTGCTGCACGGTTAAATTTTGAAAAATCTTGTAAAGTTTTTTTAATATTTTCTCATGGTGACTTTTCCCTAGTTAATATACTACGTGCAAGAGAAGGTATAAAAGTCATTGACTGGGAATCCGCCGGATTACGGAACCCATTATTCGATCTTTATAATTTCTTTTTTACTGAAAAATACTACCAAAATGCAAATATAAACTTGGTTACCGAAATTGGTAAAACCATCTCATCTCTTAGATATCATTTAAAATCTAAGGCAAGTGACTTGACGGAAAGCATTGTATCTTCAGCAGAGATATATCGTTGGCTATATTATCTTGAACGCATCGACCTGCTTATGGAGCGTAAATTAAGTAATAATCTACTAAGTGTCATTTTACGATCAATTAATGTCTTTAATTGTTACGAAAAAGGCTACACAGAGCCAAAGTCTTTTATAAATGGAGCAAATAAATGATTCAAGCCTTTACCAATTTAATAAATAATTTCAAAAAGTCTGATCACTCTGGTCGCCAAGTCACTATTATAAAGCCAATATCAGGTTGGCAATTAATTGATTTTAAGGAGTTACGAGAGTATCGGGACTTGTTTTTTTTCTTAGTTTGGCGTGATATAAAAATTCTATATGCACAAACAATATTAGGATTTTCATGGGCCATACTAAAGCCACTTATTCAAATTATCATATTTACTATCATTTTTGGAAAAGTGGCTAAAGTTGACACTGATGGAATTCCCTATTTTCTATATTCTGCAGTAGCAGTAATACCATGGACTTATATGTCCCAGGCAATGTCACAATCCAGTCAAAGTTTGGTCAAAGAAGCAAAAATGCTAGGCAAGGTATATTTCCCGCGACTAATTTTTCCAATAACTCCTGTTCTGGCAAGATTGGTAGATTTTGGGATATCAATTTTAATACTTTTAGGCGTAGCATTATATTATCGTGTCTTGCCAACATGGAATCTATTATTCCTGCCAATATTTTTAATAATGATGATTTTTATTCCTGCTGGAGTTGGTATGCTGCTATCTGCCCTTGCAATTCGGTTTCGTGACGTGAGGCATGCAATGCAGTTTTTGGTCCGAATGTTGGTGTATTCGGCACCGATCGTATATTCTGCGACGTCTATACCGGATAAATATCGTTTCATCTATTCTCTAAATCCGATTGTTGGTGTCATTGAAGGATTTAGAGCCTGTCTGCTTGGAACTTCAATTCCATGGTTTTTTATTTGGCCTGGTATGGTTACATCTGTTGTCCTTCTTTTAGGTGGCGCGTTTTATTTTAAAAAAATGGAACGTATATTCGTTGATGTAATATGAAAAATGATCGAAATAAGCATTCGAGAGTAAATATGAGTATTGATAAAATAGCTATCGAAGTACAAGATATAAGTAAAATTTATCGTATTGGAATAAAAGAAAAAGCTCACGATAATTTTGCAAATACTGTTTTTGATTTTATAAAAAGCCCTTTAAAAAACTATCGCAGATATCGTTCGCTTTATAATTTTGATGATATTAAATCTGTTTCAGGCAATAATTCAGATATTATATGGGCTCTTAGAAATATTTCATTTACGGTAAAACAAGGTGAAGTCATCGGTATAATAGGGAAAAATGGAGCAGGAAAATCAACGCTTCTTAAAGTTTTATCTAGAATTACTGTTCCGACAAGTGGATATGCTAAGATATATGGCAGGATCTCCAGTCTTTTAGAGGTTGGAACTGGCTTTCACCCGGAACTTACTGGACGAGAAAATGTTTATCTAAACGGCACAGTTTTAGGTATGCGTAAAAAGGAAATAGATTTGAAGTTTGACGAGATTGTTGATTTCTCAGGCATAGAGAAATTTATAGATACACCAGTTAAAAGATATTCCTCAGGTATGAAGGTTCGGTTAGCCTTTGCTGTTTCAGCTCACCTTGAACCGGAGATATTACTAATAGATGAAGTACTGGCCGTAGGTGATGCCAATTTTCAGAAGAAATGCTTGAATAAAATGGATGATGTCGGTCGGCAGGGCCGCACAGTTCTTTTTGTATCACATAATATGACAGCCATAACCCGGCTATGCAAAAGGGCGATTTTATTAGATGATAGTACGGTTGTAGCTGATGGCCCGGCAAGCGAGGTTGTTACTACCTATTTAAAATCAGACTTAGGGACGACGGCTATACAGGAATGGCCCGATTTTAATAAAGCTCCTGGCAACGATTCGGTTCGATTGCGTGCTTTGAGAGTATTAACCAAAGACGGCAAACATATGGAAACGATGGATATTCGAGAGCCGGTTGGAATTGAAATAGAATATGAAGTTCTTAAAAATGGGAAAATTATGCTTCCTTGTATAAATTTTTTTAATGATGAAGGTATAAGAATATTTGGGGCCGTCGATTTAGATATAGAATGGCGAGGGCGTACCCGGATTGTGGGACGATATAAAAGTACAGCTTGGGTTCCCGGGAATTTTTTATCCGAAGGAACGGTCTATGTAGGCGTATCAATGAAAACCACAGCTCAAAATTATTGGTATTTCTATATACAGGAAGCAGTCGTTTTTCAGGTGGTAGATAATATGGCCGGTGATTCGGCACGCGGTGATTATGTCGGCAAGCTTGGCGGGGTTGTCAGACCTTTGCTAAATTGGGAAACAGAATTTTACCCAGCTTAATATTAAGGGCTCGCGAAAAAATAACTTCACATTGTATGCATCCCGGATTCAGGCCAACTTTGTCCGATCCTCAACTCCAAAATCCTCGAAATAGCTCGCTATTCCTGTGGCTTCGGAGTCTTCGCTTACCTGCAGCCTCGGATCGGACAAAGTTGACCTAACTCCATGCGCCTAAAATGTAAACTTATTTTTGCGCGAACCCTAAGTTTTGATTATTTTCAACACTCCTCCTTAAAGGGGTTATTTGGTAGGGTATAAGATAGTTGCTTTGGTATTCAAACAGTAAGAAATAATCGAAAATGAATCTATTTATTGTTAGTAGGAACTTGCCTGAACAACACCATATGGCTGTAGTTAGTAAATTGCGGAAAATGGTAAAGATTTATCCGCAACTTGATCCCGGCTCTCTATGGCACCATGCTACGCCATATGGAAACATATTTTTAGCATCAATGCACGTGTCTTCTCTGGTTGCAGCCCCACGACGTTACGTATCTATTAAAAATGGACAAGTAGTTTTTTATACCGGATTACCAATTAATCCAACGAGCACTTTTTCTGCTTTTGACGCAGAAGCACTATCTAAGAATTGGGATCAAATCACCGAATTCCTTGAAGGGCAATATTTTATCGTCCGAGCAACTGACGATCCGCCTAGACTTGAGTTGCAAACAGATATTCTTGGCTATGAACAGGTTTATTATTTCAATCAGGGCGATCTATGGCTGATAAGCAACAGTGTTCTTCTTATTGAACAAATTATAGGATCACAAGAAATCGATCCTTTGGGAGTAAGCTTGTTTTTAAGCGCGGGGTGGGTTGGTGCTGATCGAACCTTGCGGTCAAAGATAAAGGTAATTCCACATGGACAACATTGGGCATGGCGCAATAGCTATAACGATTTTAAAAAAGATAGCTACTATCCTTCAACTCGATTGTCGCACCAGCCACGTAAATCACCGACTAACAAAAGTATTAAGAAATTGGGTCGGGAATTAACTCAAAACCTTCGCAGTATATGCGAGGACTTTGATAATGTGAAATGTAGCCTGACCGGTGGCAGGGATTCACGTTTGATAGCAGCTTTACTGATAAATGCAGGATTGACTGCAGAGTACTACACCTTTGGTGATCCATCAGGTTCTGATGTAATTATTGCCAAACAGATTGCTGAGACTTATAAATTACCGCACAAAATTGATACTATAATTGCATCGGATGTAATAAAGGAATGGGATAATGCCT
>JAUVIB010000375.1 GCA_030592985.1 Calditrichaceae bacterium
AAAAATTCACGTCCTGCTCTGTCTTCTATACCATGAACAACTGAATTTTTTATCAATTGTATCAATACCTCTTTCACCAGCAGTCTGTTTTTATAAGGAATAAGATTAGCGTTGAATTTACTAAGATCAAGATCAATCTCTTTACCGGCATCAGAGCTTATCTGTTTGAGATAATTTTGCATGGATTTTAACAACATTTCGTTTTCATAACTGCGGGTGGTGCGTATTTGCGAATGCAATTGACTCATACGCGAAAGCAGTTCATCAATATTTTCAATTCCATCTTTAATAATCAAATAATCTCTAAAAAGCGACTTTATATCATCAAAACCAATAGATTCATTTTTCTGTACCAGTGATATTTTATCTTCAAAGGTATGCAGTTCATCCGCAAAAAAAGTTAAATTCAGAATACCGGCATTTCCCTTAAGAAGATGGATAGAACGGTATAACTTATCTAACAAGGAATCATAATCTTTATCCTGCTTAGCAACTTTAAAATAGTTATCAATCATTCCAAACTCAATTTTCATTCCATCGATAAATTCACGCATCATGGAGGGCTCAACCCGCATGATGCTCATTACCCATTCCATCTGCTTTTTAGCCTGCGCTTCTGATTCTTTTAATTTTTTTTCAAGTTTTACCTGATTAGTAATATCTTTTACAATAGCTATTAACTCTTTGACATTACCCCTTCGGTTGTATATGCGTTTAAAATTAAAGGTTAATGTTTTTTCACTATCAAGATTAGCAAAATACATTTCTATTTTTTGCAGGGGATTTAATTCCATAATCATATTTTCATCATAACTTTTATCAAAAAACATTTTTAAAAAATGCTCTGTCGTACCAAGATCTTCATCATTTATTTTCCCCTCAATAAATTCAATAAAATTCATTTCAGCTATTTTTTTTGTATTAAAAAGCTCCTCAAGCGCTTTAGAATATTGAGAAGCAAAGTGTAAACTATTATTCAATAGAAATAAACCTTCATCCACATTTTCCAGAATATTATCTGTTTCTTTTTTAGCAGTCTGTAAAATTTCACTATAGGATTTTAATCTTTGTTCTGCTTGTTTTATCTCGCTGATATTTCTTGATATCCCCACCAAACCGATTATTTCTTCTTTTGTATTTTTTAACGGTATCTTACTGCTTAGCAGCCAGATTTCTTTATCATCCTTATCAACAACTTTACTCTCATCATTTAAAAGAGCTTCTTCATTTTTAATGACGGCTTTATCCAGTAAATGAGCTTTTTTTGCAGCCGGCGTATCAAATATTTCAATCTCTGTTTTGCCCACAACCTGATTTTCACTTTCATATCCCAAGGCAGAAACCATCGATTTATTCAATTTGGTATAACGACCGGCCGTATCTTTTAAATATATGCGATCGGGAATGTTTTCTAATATTGAATACAATGTATTTCGTTCCTGCAGAAGGTCTTCCTCCGCCTTCATACGACGCTTTTTTTCTGCTTCAAAATCCTCATTTTGCTGAGCATTATAGTACAATGCAGCAGCGCCTAATAATGTAATATTCGGAACATCATTAAAATCAACTATTATTTTTTCCAAAGATTCTCTTAAGGAAGATGTTCTTATACGTTTCCACATTGCCTTTTTAAAATAATCAAAACCCTTCCTCACCTGCCCGCTCATTATAATTATTTGAGGATCAAAGGCATGCATAACCATCAAAATGGTTTCACCGAGATAGTCGCCGAATTCTTCAAATAAACTAAGTGCTTCTTTATCGCCTTTATCTGCTTTATTAATAACATCAGATACATTAACAGAATGCATATTACTAAAAAACTGCCCGCAAGCATAATACTCGATCGTATGATCTTTATACGGTATCTGCCCGAACTCTCCGGCACTGGCATTTTTTCCCGCATATAAACGATTATCGATAATTATGCCGGCTCCCAACCCTTCTGCAACAATGAGCCCTACGACATCTCCATAAAACTTACCTCTACCGAAATATTTTACACCCAAAGCAAAACAATTGGCATCATTGTCTACATAAACGGACTTATTAAAATGATTTCCTAAAATCTTCCGAAAATTTGTATTTTTTAACGTATCCATCCTGGTGGGATGAACAGCTATACCATTCTCAGAATCAACGATTCCTTGCATAGCTATACCAATACCGACAACATCATCCGAAAAAATCGTCTCAACAACCTTAATTATTTTATCCAAAATAATCTTTTTCGATTCTTTATTCGGAAGGCTGTCTTCTATAAACTCGACAAGCTTATCATCCTTAATTTTACCAACCCTAATATTTGGTCCGTCAATATCGACGCCAATAACAACATGTTTTGATTCCATACCACATACTCCATATTATTTATGATTTTTACTCAAAAACTTAGGAATAAAACTGCCCAGGCCCTGATTACAGTTTTTGCACATATCAATATTTTTTCGATTGGTCAATAATTGATAGCGAAAATTTTTAAACTTTTTATTTTCCCAAATATCTTTCATATTTTTGTTATTAATATTTCCCATTTCATACTGACCATTTTTATCAAAACAACAGGGCACCACCGATCCATCCCAATTTATTAAAGTTGAAAGCCAGGGACGCGGGCATGATTTTTTATTATTGTTTTTGACTTGATAATGCTCACCATCAAAATCATATCTGCGATATCTATCATTAACCGGCAGCCACTCTTTTGCTTCTTTGAGTGAGCGTACTTCAATATTTTTAATTAACAAACGGTCAACGCCAATTTCCCTAACTAGTTTTTTTATCTGAGGAATTTGAGATTCATTTTGTTTCATAACTAAAAACTGTATAGCGATTAACGGAGTCTTACTTTTCATCTCTTTTTTTATTTCCATAAACCGGCGTACACCGTCTATAACTTTATTGACATGGCCGTTTACACGATATTTTTCATATATATCCTGCGTCACACCATCCAGGGATACGATCATACTATCTAAACCGGATTCAACGGTTTCCCGGATAAACTTGTCCGTAAAATAGTGCCCGTTTGAGCTGGTGGTGCAATAAATATTTTTCTCTTTGGCAAGACGAACAAAATTAAGAAAATTTCTATTTAAATAAGGTTCTCCCTGGTGATACAAAAGCAAAAAAAACAGGTCATCAGCCATCTGCTCCAAAATATTTTTAAAAGTATCAAGCCCCATCTTTCCGTTGGGCCGTTCCATCTCTCCCGATCCGGTTGTACACAGGGGACAGTGCAAATTACATAAATTCGTCGGTTCTATGGTCAATATTGTGGGATTTCCCCAAAGAATATATTTATTTGTCAGAGCAGAAAGCAGGAATGAAGATATTGTTTTAATTAGGTTAATTATTCGTTTAATCGTTAAAGAGCGTAACAGATTGATTAATAACAGTTCGTTCACTATATACCTTCATCGTAAAGTTTAATTTTCTGAAATTAAACTTTTAATAACATTTATGCAAAAACATCTTTCAATTTTATTACAAATAGTACAGCTAATTACTTGGAAAAATCACAATAATCATCTAAATTCCTTGACTTCAAATTCAAGAAAAAGAGAAATCATATATGTTTCAAAATACAGACTGGATTCTTTGGATATTTTTACTATTTTCTTCCTTCTATTGTATTATCATTTTATTTATAATTAAAGGCTTGCTTGCATTAAAAAACAGTGAATGTGATGATAAACCGCAAATTTCCATTGTTATTCCTGCCAGGAATGAGGAAATCCGCATAAAACCAACTCTTAAATCACTTGAACAACTCAATTATCCGCAAAATTTATATGAAGTTATTCTGGTTGATGATGCTTCTGATGATCATACCGGGAAAATAATTCAATCATATGCAGATAAGCATAAAAACTGGAAATGGATTCAGCGCAGAGAGAAAAGTGATAAATTCCACGCAAAGAAAAACGCTTTGGATGATGCTGTTCAGCTATCAACAGGCGAGTTGATATTTACAACCGATGC
>JAUVIB010000131.1 GCA_030592985.1 Calditrichaceae bacterium
AAACTAAAAACATGATTATGTTATTAAAATAGGGTGAATAAAATGGAAAAAATATCAGTTAGAACAAATAATAGAACACAATTAGTTGATATTACTAAAGAGATACAAAAAATAGTCGATAATAAAAAGTATGAAAATGGTATTATAACAATATTTATACCGCATACAACGGCTGCTGTGACCATTAATGAAAATGCTGATCCCGACGTTCAACGTGATATTTTAATGGAAATTAATAAAGTAATTCCATTTGAAGACGGCTATCATCATTTTGAAGGGAATTCGGCCGCTCATATTAAGTCGTCGCTATTTGGATTTTCTGAAACAATTATCGTAGAAAACGGTCGGCTTCAATTGGGAACCTGGCAGGGAATCTATTTCTGTGAATTTGACGGGCCGCGGCAAAGACACGCATGGATAAAATTTAGCTAAGTTTATTTATTTCTTGCTCCAATGTAATGAAAAATGTATATTTGTTTAATTCATTGATATAGTCAGACTTAATACCGATTAATTATTATTTTTTGCATCATAGAAAGGGTAAAATAATGTTGGATGATGTCGTAAAGGTATTTATAGAACGCTTGAAAACTGTTGTAATAACCGATGAAAAGATGACCTCTATTCCTTTGGCTTATCTAGCCACCTTGAATCTGCCTGATTCTATCAGCCATTTTCTGGATCAGCAGGTTGAATTATGGCTGCGTGAAGAAGAGAAAAAGTTTGAATCGACCGATCAATTCGATTATGATCAACCAGAAGTCAGGATGCATATTGATCAGATTTTTGACCTCCTTAAGCAGAATGCAACATTTGATATTAATCGTTTTAATCAATTATTAGAACGTGCCGTAAAACTTGAACTAAACTATTTAATAGAACCGCATCGGACAATCAAACAATTTATTTTCAAAGATAGTCATAAAGTATCCACCATAGATGTTTATGATACCTTAAAATATTTTTTCCGGTATGAATACTATAAAACAGCCATTTCAGATTATTTTAACATGAAGTACCTTCGTGAGATCGAAGAAACACAATTTGTTGATTTAATGAGACAAATAGATGAAAAAGCATTTTCCGAAGATAAAATTGGTACTATGTTGAAGACCGTGAAAACAGTTATGTCCTTTTTAAGTGACGCTAAGGAAGAAGAAATAACTTCTTTACCAGTGGATGTATTGATTGCAGCATTTCGTGATCGTAACCTGGAAGACTATCTTGAAATGGCCAATAAAGTAAAAGATGAAACAGAGCTGAGCGAAATCACTTTTGATGAAATCGAAGATATGCTTCGTAATAATAAAATTCCCGGTATTAAGGAAGAGGAAGTTCCGATTGAAAGGGAGGAAGAAAAAGTCGGTATTGAGGAAGTTGAAGATATCGAAACAAGCCAACCTGAAGTAGCTGTAGCCGATATAGAGGTTTCTGAAGTAACGGCGCCGTCTGTGGATGAAGTCGAGGAAGATGAGGATGTCGAGGAAGAAGAGGAAATTGAGGAAGAGGAAGAAGCTGTAAAGAGTACGGTTGCTTCGCAAATGGCAAGTATGGTTGCCAGCCAGATTGAATCTAATATTCCACTCGAAGACCTGAATAATATGATTAATAAAAAAGTCAGGAAAAAAGCCATTAAAAAACTGTTCAAAAAGAAGGAACAAGAATATTTAACCTTTATCGTCTCTCTTAACGCTTTAAGCATGTGGACAGAAGCTTCCGCTTTGATCGATGATGAATTCTATAATTATGAGATTAATCCGTATTCTAAAGAAGCCATCGCGCTTACGGATATAATTTATACCCGCTTTTTCCCGAAAGATAAATATGTGGGTGAAAACGATGATGATATCGGTTTTCAATAAACACTTAATAATTTATAAAAAAGAGATTGCCTTTTGACAATCTCTTTTTTTGTTTAAACAGATTTTAAAGTGAGATGTTATGAATATTGAGGATAAAGTAATCTTAATTACCGGAGGAGCCGTACGATTGGGACGTGCTATTGTCCTGGACCTGGCAAAGAGTGGAGCAAAAATATTCTGTCACTATCATTCTAGCGTTGATATGGCTCAAACATTAAAACGGGAAATCGAATTTATGGGTGGTGTAATCAGTTTATATCAATATGATTTGATGGAAGAAGATGCACCGCAGAAAATATGCAATGAAGCGATTAATGTTTATGGAACAGTTGATGTATTAATTAATAATGCCGCTTTATTTTTCAAAACACCATTTGGTCAGATTTCACTGCACGATTGGGATGTTTTTCATACATTGAATCTGAAAAACGCTTTTTTTCTTACCCAGGAAGTCAGCCGTTTTATGTTAAAACAAAAATCAGGAAAAATCATCAATATTGCCGATTCTGCAGCAGAAACACCCTTTCCCTCTTATTTACCATATTCTATCAGTAAAGCCGGTGTTATCACTATGACGAAAGGGTTGGCTATAATTTTGGCTCCTCATATTCAGGTTAACTGTATTAGCCCCGGTCCAATCCTTTTCCCTGAAAATTATGAGGAGAATGAAAAAAAATATGCAATCGAGCATACCTTGTTAAAAAGAGAAGGATCGGTAGATGATATTGTAAAAGCTGTTCGTTTTTTAATTGAAAATTCAGATTATATTACCGGAACCGTGCTGCCTGTGGACGGAGGAAGACATATAGCTTAAGATAGCATAGCACAAAGAATTATTCTCCTGTTTCATTATGTTTCGGTAAATTGGGAAAATTAACATAATTGTTATTTTGCCATGCTTCGCCTGAGTTTGTACCGGAAATCTATTAATAATGCGAATTTGTATAAAATTCGTTTTGAATATTGCAAAATCTTTACTAAAATATCTATCATCCAATTATTTTCAATTAAATCCACAGGAGGTAAAAGTGAAACGAAATATAATTCTTATTACCGGTATTTTCATTTTATTGAGTACATTCCAATTTGCGAATGCTCAAAATACCATTGTAGGCCGTTGGAAAACCATCGATGATGAAACAAAACTTCCGAAATCAATCGTATCTATTTATAAAGAGGGCGATAAATTTTACGGTAAGATTGATTCTCTTTACAGACAACCGGGGGAAGATCCTGATCCGGTCTGTTCGAAATGTCCCGATGATGATCCTCGCAAAGATAAACGTATCGTTGGCATGGTCATTATTAAAGATATGGTACAGGATGATAATGAGTGGGAAGACGGCACCATATTGGACCCCAAGAAAGGGAAAATATATGACTGTAAGTTATGGATAGAAGATGGAAATCTAAGAGTAAGAGGATATTTATTTTTCCTATATCGAACACAAACCTGGTATCCGGTTAAATAATATTTTTCAAAATAATTTTAAAAAAATCTTGACAAATTTGTTTTTTCTCCTTAAATACTTAACCGATAACTTTATCGTTTAAGTGCAGGCAAAAATATGTCAAATAATAGCCAGATAACATTGGATGATATTGCTAAAAAACTGAATGTTACCAAAGTAACAGTTTCAAAAGCTTTGCGCGACCATCCGGATATTGGAACTAAGACAAAAGAACGTGTAAAAAAAACGGCGTTTGATTTAGGTTATATGCCTAATTATATTGCCAGAAATCTTTCGAACAAAAAATCCTATACAATCGGCTTAGTCGTTCCTAAAATTGCTCATAATTTTTTTGCTTCCGCTATTGAATCGATATATAATATTGCCTATAAAAATAATTATGAAATTATTATTACTGTATCTCAGGAAAGCGCTGAACAAGAAGCCCGCCATATTCAAAGTCTGCTATCAATGCGGGTTGACGGTTTGCTTGTTTCCGTTACTGAAGAGACCAAAGATACCGATATTTTCAAAAAAGTTCAAAATATGAATATTCCTCTGGTATTTTTTGACCGTACTATTGAAGATATCGGGTTTAGTTGTGTCTCTACGGCGGATTGGAAAGGCGCTTATCAGGTAGTTGAATGCGCAATTTCTCAGGGATATCGGAAAATAGCTCATCTCGCCGGTTATTCTCATACGAGTATCGGAAAACACAGACAGGAAGGATATATATCAGCTTTAAAAGACCATGGTATTGATGTAAATCAAAATCTGATCATTGAAGGTGGTTTCGCTGAGAGTGACGGTTACGAAGGATTTCTGAAGTTATATAATAATGGTATTTCTCCTGAAATTGTTTTTGCCGTTACTTTTCCGGTAGCGCTTGGTGTATTTATAGCGGCAGAAGAGCTGGGATTGGAGATTCCAGATGATGTTGACGTTATTAGTTTTGGAGGCAGTAGCTATAACCGTTTTATCAAACCTTCCATTACCTATGTGAATCAACCATCTGTTGAAATCGGGGAAAAATCTATTGAGCTGCTTTTATACGAAATCGAACATCCACAAAATCGCGGCAGGAAAAATATAGCAATTGAAAGTAAATTGATATATGGGCAAACATGTATAAAAAAATCAACGGGCATTTTGCTGAATAAAAAATAAAATTTCTTAACTGTTTAACTAAATCAGAATGGAATGTATGAAGAATTTTTTAATAACAATAACACTCTTAGGGATTATAACCTTGATGGGATGTGGAAAAGTTCAGAAAGTAAAAGTCCTAAAATTAGCACATGTCCTGGATGCAACCCACCCTGTACATAAGAGCATGGTGTTCATGGCTCAAAAGGTCGCCGAGAAATCAGGCGGAACAATGCGGGTAGATATATACACCAGCGGTCAGCTTGGAGCAGAGAGAGAATTAATCGAACTCCTGCAGATCGGCAGCCTGGCTATGACAAAAGTATCAGCCAGTCCAATGGAATCCTTTGTCCCCGAAATGAAAATATTCAGTATTCCTTATATTTTTCGCGATGATGACCATTTATGGAAAGTGTTGAACGGTGAAATCGGCAAACGCATATTGTTAGCGGGTGAACCCTATTATCTAAGAGGATTGTGCTATTATGATGCCGGAGCGCGAAGTTTCTACACAAAAGATATGCAGGTAAAAACTCCTAAGGACTTGAAAGGATTAAAAATACGGGTTATGAAGAGTAAAACGGCCGTGGAGATGGTTAATGCCCTGGGCGGTTCTGCCACACCGATTACCTGGGGAGAATTATATACAGCCCTGCAGCAGGGGGTTGTTGACGGGGCCGAAAATAATCCGCCGAGTTTTTATTTATCAAAACATTATGAAGTATGCAAATACTATTCTCTCGATGAGCATACAGCTATTCCCGATATTCTCATTATGAGTACCCATGTTTGGAATGAATTGACAGCTCAGCAGCAGAAATGGCTGCAGGAAGCGGTTGATGAATCGGTAATCCACGAGCGAAAATTATGGAAAGAAGCGTCTGATAATGCTTTAAGCGAGGTGCAAAAAGCCGGTGTTACGGTATTGCGTCCGGATAAAGTGTCTTTTAGGGAAGCTGTTAAACCATTACATGATACTTATAAAAATTTACCAATTTATGAATTAATGAAAGAAGTTCAAACTGTAAAATAAACCAATATTTTTCCCTTCTATATTGCTCATAAATAAAATGGTGTAACATGCAACCGTTAATTTAAGTTTTTTTTAATACAACTAAGGATCATTTAAAATGCAGAAAATTACAAAATGGATTGATAACGGTCTTCGTCAATTTTTGATTACTTTAATGGCTGTGCTTGTTATAACTGTGAGTTGGCAGGTATTTACACGTTTTATCCTTCGTGATCCCAGTTCATATACGGAAGAGTTGGCCCGCTTTCTTCTTATTTGGATTGGGTTGCTTGGCGCCAGTTATGCTCTGCGGACAAAAGCACATCTTGGGATTGATATTCTGTTACGAAGATCTGTTGGTACTCAGAAAAAAATAGTAGAAATTATTGTTTATGGATTCATTATTCTCTTTGCATTTTTTATTATGATACTCGGCGGCTACCGTTTGGTTTCTATTACCCTGGATTTGAATCAATTATCGGCTGCTATAGGTATTAAAATGGGGTATATTTATATTGTTCTTCCTCTAAGCGGAGCATTAATGATTTACTATTCAATTGTATTTATTTTAGAAGCGCTATCAAAAAAAAATTAATTTCTTAATCTACAAATAACCGGAGCAGTTTATATGGATTTATCTGTAATTGTTTTAGTTGTCAGTTTCGTGGGGCTTTTAGCCCTGAGTGTCCCAATTGCTTACAGTATCGGTATTTCAACCATTTTAACCATGCTTTTTACCATTTCGTCGGCTCCGGCTGTAACCACTGTTGCCCAGCGGATGGCCACAGGTATTGACAGCTTTGCCCTTCTGGCGATTCCTTTTTTTATTTTATCGGGAGTTCTAATGGGTAAAGGAGGCATTGCCCGCCGATTGATAGATTTTGCCAAAGTGCTTGTGGGTATGTTTCCCGGCGGATTAGCCTATGTTAATGTTGTCGCTTGTATGTTTTTCGGCGCTATATCAGGGTCGGCGGTGGCTGCTACTTCGGCAATCGGTGGATTTATGATCCCAATTATGAATAAAGAAGGGTTTGATAAGGATTTTAACACAGCTATAACAGTTTCCGCTTCAACAACGGGACTTCTGATTCCACCCAGTAATATTCTTATTGTTTATTCTCTGGCCAGTGGCGGCGTTTCAATTGCCGCTCTTTTTATAGCCGGCTATCTTCCCGGTTTATTGGTCGGTCTTGGTTTGATTTTTGTCGCAGCGATTCTTTCCATTATTAGAAAGTATCCCGTTGGTGAAAGACAGGGACTTGTTGACGGATTAAAGAAATTACTTGACGCTATTCCCAGTCTATTGCTTATTGTAATTGTCATCGGCGGTATTATTGCCGGATTTTTTACAGCAACCGAAGCAAGCGCCATTGCCGTTCTTTATTCATTGCTTCTCTCCGTCGCGGTTTATAGGGAGGTTAAGATAAAAGATCTTCCTGCGATTTTAATTCAAACGGTTGAAACGACAGCCATTGTTATGTTGCTGATCGGTACATCTTCGGCTATGTCCTGGATTCTTTCTTATGAAAATATACCGCAGGATATCAGTGCGGCACTCATAGCATTAACTGATAGTAAAATAGTTATTTTATTGCTTATCAACTTAATTTTACTTGTGGTGGGTACCTTTATGGATATGACGCCTGCGGTGCTGATTTTTACACCTATTTTATTACCCATTGTTGTTCAGTTAGGAATTACACCACTCCATTTTGGAATTATTATGGTTCTAAATTTAAGTATCGGTTTGTTAACTCCGCCGGTTGGTTCTGTACTTTTCGTGGGATGCGGTATAGGAAAAACGTCAATTACCGCTTTGTCCAAAGCCTTACTGCCCTTTTACGTTGTCATGTTTGGTATTTTATTAATTGTCACATTTTTCCCATGGCTTAGTTTAGCGTTACCGAGATTTTTTGGGTTTTAAAATAAATTTGGTATTTGTTTGGAGGTAGTGTTTAACGCAGAGATCGCAGAGGACGCAAAAAGTAAAAGATAAAAATTTATGCATGAGAATGAAATATCTAAAAAAATAATAGCGGCTGCAATTGAAGTACATCGCATTTTAGGAACTGGACTCTTGGAATCTGTTTATGAAGAAGCGTTATGCCATGAGCTTCATGCGCTGGGATTAAAATTTAAGAGAAATAGTGTTGAAAGGGTAGTTAATAATTTATATAAATAAAATAAAAAAATTGCGATCTTTGCGTTAAGATTTAAATATTTAGTGTCTGAACGAAAAGTCACATTTTTCGTCATTTCGACCATAGGGAGAAATCTTAACTTTAACATTTACAATGATTTATAGATTTCTCGACTTCGCTCGAAATGACATTTTCCTCACTTTTCGTT
>JAUVIB010000027.1 GCA_030592985.1 Calditrichaceae bacterium
AAAATAGCTCATTTTGCGGATAAATTTTATAACGATTTAAATAATAACCATTATAAAATTGAGCAGAATCTTCTTTACAAATTGCAATATTCTCTGTTTTTTTACTGATATTATTCCAAAGCGTATCCTGGATGGCGATACCCATTTCAAAATAGCAGGAATCGGGATTGCTATCTCCGTCAAACATTGCCTCTATGGATGTGGCCGTAAAAACAGCAAGATAGGGTTCATCGGCATCATCTAAAAAAGTACCGGCGGTTATAAAAAGCGGAATAGATCGAGAGTTTGTAGAAACAGCCGGACGTTCATCAGACATGGCTTTTTTAATTGAAACACGTGACTGCATCTCCACTTCGGTGCGGGCAGATTGCAATTCCAGAGCAGTCCTGGCCATGTAGTATTGATCTAATTTATTATCCCAGCCGAGACGGCTTTCAATCATATCTTGTGAGCTGGGCGCTCCGACCAATCTCCAGTCATTTGGATGGGCCTGTCTGTGGATTTCAAAATGAAATATTAATTTTTTATTATAATTGGTGGAATAGTACAGCCATGATTCATTGCTGGGAAAATCAGGACCCATAGAAATAGCTTTATCGTCGGGAGGTCCATAACGAATATAGACCAGTCCTTTATCATTAAAATGACTGTTTCGATAATAAATTGTTGGAAAAAGGAGAGACCTCTGGATGTCGGGATTATTGATTTCCAGTCGCGGACCATCGTAACGGAAATACTTCTCAGCATATATTATTCGTTTATAATGTTCTTCTAAACGCAAATTATATTCCGAGCCCGGGAAGGGATTATATTTATTCCAGAAATGACGGTAATAATCCTTAATAGCCTTTAAATTTGGTAAGTGTACCTGAAGGTCGCTATCGGACATTGTATATTTAATATCATCATATAAAAAAGTTAAATCTTTAAAGTATTTTACATTATTCAAACATTTCCAATATGTTTTTCCCGCAATAGCAGGCTTATGGGTTTCATACAATAAACGAACGCGTGATAGATAAACAGGTGTCTTGGAAAAAGGAAGTTTCCGCTTTAATAATTTGCGAAAAATAGAATCAGCTTCAGAAAAACGGTCTGTTCTGCGGTATTTTTCTCCCAGGAAATAGACGTCGTACATGCTATGCCGGTTCTTTAGCCAGGTGATTTGGTCAGAAATACCGGTAACAGAAGAGTCCGCTAAATCCGGGTCGCTGTAAATTAGAAAAAAATCATAAAATTTAAAGATATCAGCGGAAGCTTTCCTTGAATCCACATTTATCTTGAGCTGTAATAAACATAAATCAATGGCTTCTTCATAATTTTTTTGCAAAAATTTAAGATTTGCATACTCATTGTATACATCTTTATATGCTGAATCGATTTGAATAACGTGTAAAAAATGTTTTTTTGATGCTTTCCATATAAGCCATCTGGAAATCGGGTCCTTAAATTTTGCCCTTTCACGGTCGCAAATACCAAGTTGGTAATGAGTAAAAATATCATTAGGCGCCAGGTCGAGCGCTTTAATATACCAATCTTTAGCGTCACCATATTCTTTTTTAATAAAGTAAATATATCCCAGACCGGTGTAGGCGTCTGTTTTATTAGCATTCACTTTAATGGCTTTTTTGAAAATACTTTCAGCTGATTTAAAATTCCCAATATTTAATTCCTGAATAGCCTGTTGAACTAATTCCTGGTAATTTGATTCTTGCGAGCTGCAGGGGATGTGGAATAAAAAAAGGATCAGAACTAATGGGATAAAACCTGTGAGATTTTTTTGTTTCATAAATATTTCCGATGAATGAAAATGATAGATATTATTTATCAATAATAATCATCATTGCAAATGGAACGTTAATTATCAAAAGAGTAGGTTTTCATAACCCAGGTTTCTACCGGTTTTCCGTTTTTAACAGCCGGTTTCCAGCGGGATTTCAAAATGGCGCTGATCACCTGTGTAGAATAAGAAGAGTCCGATAAAGATGTTTCCTCGATTTTATACTCTTTCACTCTACCGTCTTTCCCGATTTTTAAATAAAGTGTAATATGACCGCTGATCCTGTTTTCCGTATCTTGGGGTACTGTTTCAAAAACCTGTCTTGCTTCTGAGAAAAATTCTTTTGAGTTAGCGTTATTTATTCCAATCGGGTCGCCTGTCATATCACCTGTATCAATTTCCACTTCATCCAATATTTCCACCTCATCAGAAGCAATCGGGATTCTTGGTTTAAGCGGTTGTGGTTTTCTTTTCACCCTTTGAATAGTTCTTGGTATCTCAACCATGGTTAAGGTAGTGATTTTTACTACCGGTAACTTTGAGACAAATACATTCGATTTCTCTGAGAAATAAAAAATAAGAATAAAAATAATCAGACTTATAATAAACGCGAGTTCAAGAACTCTGAAATAGTAATTTTTTAAGAAATCTTTCTCCATATTGACAATAAAATTTTTCCCCGGTTTGGTTTCTACAAATTATTTTTTACAGATTATTTGTGTTTATTCTCAAGATTTAATAGAAATCGTTTGTTATCTAAACCGCCTCCGAAACCTCCGAGAGTGCCGTCATGATAAATTACACGATGGCAGGGGATAATAATTGGAATATTATTAGCGTGATTTGCCATCCCGATAGCTCGTACTGCTTTTGGACGACCAATCATCGTTGCAATATCTTTATAGGAAGCCGTCTGCCCAAAAGGTATTTTTTGAAGGGCATGCCAGACGTCCAATTGAAATGGAGTACCTTTCAAAACTAATTTTAATGTAAATTTTTTCAGCGTACCTTCAAAGTATTGATACAACTCTTTTTCAATTAGGTTGAAGTAATGATTTTCGCCGGATTCAATAGCAGATCCCAACTTTTTACACAGTGAGTCAATGGAACTCCCGAAATGGATAAAATGGCAGCCGTCATCATTGGCGCCAATAATAAGATTGCCAAGTGGTGTTTTAATTCTTTTATAAAAAATTGTAATCATAATAATTGGGTTACCTTTTTAGAGTGATGTCCAATTCAAGATATAACGTATATTTATAAAAATCAAAAATTTGTAGAGCAAGGACTATTTAAAGAATTGTAATTTGTATCAAAATTAACAATAGTTAACAAAGTGACAGAGAAAAATAAGCTCCCTGAGCTTGCTGTGCCAGACTCAGTATGGTCGAAGGGGTGATTGTGTTCGGGGAAATGTAAGCGATTTGAACAATGTTGCCTTATTCCTCATTAATATTAACATGATGACACTGGTTAGTATGGAAATGCTTCGACAGGCTCAGCAAGCAATAAATAAATTTCTTGGATTTAAAAGGGGGATCCCCCTTGCCGTCAGGTTAAGGGTGTAACAATAATACGAAATATGTTAACTGGTGGAATTATATCCAATTTATAACCCTATCCCCCGACCCCTTTCCCTAAAATTAGGGCAAGGGGAGCAATGCATATTTACTAAAAAGACAGAAATTATAGTTAATACAAGAATTATTGCTATTATTTACAAACTCCCTTCCCTTTATAAGGGAAGGGGCGGGGATGGGTTCTAAAATACTGATAAAGAAACTAAGTAACTTATTGTAAAATATTATGTTAAGTACTTATCCTGACGGCTATACCTCTTACCCCCTTTTTTAAGCCTGCCCGGCTCAGACGTGGGGGACATTGCGTTAACTATCTGTATATATATAAGTTAAGTCGTTATTAGCTGAGCTAAGGACATAATCAATTATCTTGTATCATCACAGAAATTACTATAAAGCCAAATTTATGGATAATTATTAGTGGAAAGAAAAACGCATTAATTATTAAAATCTGTAATGGATACATTCTTTTTATTTTACAGATTTTCACCTTATCTCTTCGGGTTGTTTATGGTTTGAATTTTAGAAGACATTTCCATTGAATTTATACTTTTATAGATTTTGATTTGTTTTATTTTATTAATATCTTAAATGGTAAAAAAAATATGCAATTTAAAGACTGAATGATGTTAGAATAATAATACAATTACTTCATAATTAGATGAAATAAACTTCTAACAGAACTTAGTAACTTTAAAAAAAGTGAAATATTGTTAATGGTTTTCAAATGAAAAAATTTATTCGTATTGCCAGTGGACAAGGTTATTGGGGCGATCGTTTTGACGCACCAATCGACCAGGTAAAAGAAGGGGATGTTGATTACCTTGTGATGGATTATCTCGCTGAGGTTACCATGTCCATCATGCAGAAGCAAAAATCGAGAGACCCTAATCTTGGATATGCCAAAGATTTTATTCCACTGATGCGTAAGCTGCTTCCACTCCTTGTAGAAAAAAAAGTAAAATTAATTACTAATGCGGGAGGGGTTAATCCGGTTAGCTGCATGATAGCTGTCCGTGCCATTGCCGAAGAGATGGGCTACACAGGGTTAAAAATTGCCGCAGTTTATGGTGATGATATTCTCGAGCATTTGGATTCCATAATAGCATCCGGACATGAGCTTAAAAATATGGAGACAGGGGAATCCTTATCCCGGATTCGCGATCAGATTCAGAGTGCGAATGTTTATCTCGGAGCAGAACCGGTTGTTCAAGCGTTGCAAGAAGGAGCACAAATTATTGTAACCGGACGGGTTACTGATACAGGGATTAGTTTAGCGCCTATGATCTATGAATTTGACTGGAAATCGGATGACTGGGATAAGCTGGCGGCGGGAGTTATCGGCGGCCATATTAATGAATGCGGCGCCCAGGCGAGCGGAGGTAATTTCCTTGCGGGTTGGAAAGAAGTGCCCAATATGGAACGTATTGGTTTTCCTATTGTTGAAGCTTATCCTGATGGCCACCTTGTGGTAACTAAACACGAGTCACTTGGTGGGCTTGTAAACGAGCTTACTATTAAGGAGCAGCTTGTGTATGAGCTGGGCAATCCCAGAGAATATATTACACCTGATGTTGTAGCTGATTTCACCTCTATTCATTTGAAACAGGAGGAGGAAAATCGTGTAAAAGTATACGGAATCAAAGGTTTTCCTTTTACCGAGTTTTATAAAGTCTCTATCTCCTTTTTTGATGGATATACCTGTATCGGGCAATTGACTTATGCCTGGCCGGACGCTTTGGAAAAATCTCAAAAGGCCGATTATATCGTTCGTAAAAGAATTGAACACCTTGGATTGAATTTTGACGAAGTCCATACGGAATATATCGGCTACAATGCCTGCCATGGAGTGACCGCTCCTGCGATTAATGAACCTAACGAGGTGGTTTTTCAGATTGGGGTTAAAGGTAAAAATCGCCAGGATATGAATGTATTTTCCAGAGAGGTAGTTCCCTTGGTTTTAACAGGTCCGCCAACGGTTACCGGATTTGGCGGCGGTAGACCAAAAGTACGTGATATTGTCGCTTATTGGCCGGCTTTATTGAAAAAGGAAGTTATACAGTATAAAGTTCTAACTATTGGTGTAGCATAAATAATTTTGTTTAATATAGAACATGATCGGCAGATTGATTGACGTTCTTTTATTTGATATAAACTGTTCTTTTACTCACACGAAGCTCACGAAGTACACGAAGATTTTTTAAAGGTTTTTTGGTATAGAGGAGCCTTTGTCGTATTATTTATTGTAAAGCAGAAGTTGTCATAAAATACAGCAGACATGTTTCTTGCTGAGTAAAATTTTAATTAATTATTATTATTTTTCGTGATCTTCGTGTATTTCGTGGTTAATAATACACTTGAGGTGCAGAGAGAGTAAATGAGATTTTACAAAAACTTGGAATTCCCAAACTATTAAATAAATGTTAATATACAATCTCATAAACAGGGAAAATAAGAGAAGGATATAATCAAAAGTGAAAATTCAACTTGTAAAAATTGCCCATGCCCGTTCCGGAGATAAAGGCGATACGGCTAATGTGGGGATCATTGCTCTAAAACCGGAATATTATGAGGTGATCAAGGAGCAGGTTACGGGCGAAAGAGTAAAAGAACATTATGGTGAGATGGTAAAAGGAGGTATTGAGCGTTTTGAAATGCCTAACATTGGAGCTTTAAACTTTCTTCTCCATAACGCATTGGGCGGCGGCGGAACGGAAACACTAAAACATGATGCCCAGGGAAAGACCTTTAGTACATCCTTGCTGCGTATGGAAATTGAGGTTCCGGATGACCTGCTGAAAGGGTAAATCCTGCTTAATGGAAATTTGATACATTTAAATGTTTGTTTATCCCTTGGGCTATGCCCGAGGCAGGAATATGTGCATTAAAGAAAGAATTAGGTTTAATAATAATAGAAGTTTTAGTTAAAACAAACTCATAAAAGGTAATAACGTTTGACTGTTTGTTTAATAAAAGCAACCGGTTAAAAACAAATACCGCATTGCGGATGAAGGATGCGAAGATAGAGTTTAAGGTGGTGTAAAAAATGAACAATTCGAATAACATTTTTAAAAATGGTTCTATTTGGCTAAAAGCAGATTTCCACCTACATACAAAGGCAGATAAAAAAGAATTTAAGTATGATGGTGAAGATAATGATTTTGTAAGACAGTATATTGAACAATTAAAAAAACAAGATATTGGTATTGGTGTAATTACAAATCACAATAAATTTGATTTAGATGAGTATAAAGTTCTAAGAAAAAAAGCGTTTAAGGAAGATATCTATTTGATAGCAGGCGTTGAATTATCCGTAAATGATGGTTCAAATGGTATTCATTGCTTAATTGCTTTTGAATATGAATCTTGGATAAAAGATGGTGATAATTTTATTGAGCAATTTCTTAATTCAGCTTTTGAAGGGATAGCCAATCGAGAAAACGAGAATACGCGATGTCAGTATAGTCTATCTGATTTATTTAAAAAACTTGAAGAACACAGAAAAGCCGGTCGTGATTCTTTTATTGTAATGGCGCATATTGAGAAAAAAAGCGGTTTTTGCAATGAGCTTGATGGTGGAAGAATCGAGCAAATTGCAAAAGATGAACTTTTCAAAAAAAATGTTTTGGGGTTTCAGAAATTACGAACAGCTGATTTTAAAAATAAACTTGCAATATGGTTTAGTGGAGAAAACAACATCCCCGTTTTCCTTGAAGGCTCTGACCCTAAACAGCTTAATGAAGTTGGCATTACCTGGAAACAAAAGGATGAAAACGGAAATGAAATTAAAAAGGAAAGTTTTGTAAAAATTGGTGATTATAATTTTGAAGCTGTAAAATATTCATTAACTGATAGAGCTAACCGAATATCAACAAAAAGACCAAAAATAAATAATGCTTATATAAAGTCAATAACTTTTGAAGGTGGTTTATTAGACCAAACGGAAATAAATTTCTCCCCTGAACTGAATAACTTTATTGGTATAAGAGGCAGCGGTAAATCTTCTGTTTTGGAAATACTTCGGTATACTCTTGGAATTTCTCTTGGCAATCAGGCAAGTGACAGAGATTATAAAAACAGTCTTATTGAACATGTTCTAAAAAGTGGTGGGAAAGTTATCGTTTCTGTTGTTAATGAACATAAAAAAGAATATCGAATAGAAAAAATATATGGGCAAAAAGAAAATATTTATGATAATGATAGTCGTGTTGATGCCCCATCTGTAGATACAGTATTTCAAAAACCGGTTTATTTTGGGCAAAAAGACCTTTCGAATAAAAATATTAATTTTGAAGCGGATCTTGTAAAAAAGCTTATTGGAAACAAACTTGAAAACATTCAATTAAAAATAAATAAAAAAATTAGCGAAATAGAAGATATAGTATCTGCTTCCAAAAAAATAGATAATCTTGATGAATTAAAAAAAGAAATAAAAGCTTCTAAAGATAAAGCGGAATATCAATTGAAGATTTATAAAGAAAAAGGTGTTGAAGATAAGCTGCGACAGCAAAGCAGATTTGATTCAGATGAATCAAAATTTAAAGAATCAATAAATGAAGTAATAAATTTCAATAATGAGCTTGAATCTTTGATGAATGATTATACGACTTTTTTCCATAAAACAACTTTTGAATCGGAAGAAAACAGAGAAATATTCTTAGAAGCTGATAACTTGTTTAAGCAGGTAGTAACTGAATTCAATAAGTTAAATGATATAAAATTAAATACAGCTAAATATGCAGCTACCTTTAATGATATTTTTAGAAAATTAAATGAAAAAAAAGAAAACTTAAAAGAAGATTTTGCCAAGATCAAGCGTGAGATAGATATACCTAATCTTAACCCTGACAATTTTCTTAAACTTAATCGTCAGGTTGAGACATCCAAATTAAAGCTAATAGAAATAAACAAAGCGGAAAAGAAGAGAATTGAATATACAACATCCTTAAATACTATTATATCTGAACTTAATATTTTATGGTACGAAGAATACCAAATACTTAAGAAAGAAGTATCACGCATAAATGAATACGATAGTTCTCTTTCAATTTCAGTCGAATACAAAGATCGAAAAGATAAATTTCTTGAAAAACTTCAGCAAGTTTTTAAAGGAAGTGGGATAAGAGGAGCCACTTACAACGACATTAAGTCGCAATATAAAGATTTTGTTGAGATTTATAGAGACTTAGAAAATTTGAAAGCAAAACTTAAGATAAGCGAAAGCTTGTTAGCAGAATTCAAAAAACGATTTAATGATAATATTCTCGATTTAATAACCTTTCGGATAGAGGACAGATTTACTATTAATTATAATGGCAAGCCGCTTAAAGACCATTCTCTTGGACAAAGAGCTACGGCATTAATTTTATTCCTTCTCGCTCAAAAAGAGACAAATGTACTTATAATCGACCAACCGGAAGACGATTTAGACAATCAAACTATCTATGAAGATGTAATAAAGGCAATTAAATCACTAAAAGGTGTAATGCAATTTATATTTGCAACGCATAATGCAAACATACCGGTACTTGGTGATAGTGAAAAAATAGTTTCCTGTAAATATTCTGAAGATAAAATTGATATTCATGGCGGTACAATTGATAATCAGAAAACACAAAAACAAATTGTTACCATCATGGAAGGCGGAGAAGAAGCTTTTAACCGAAGGAAAAATATATATGAAATATGGAGTATGAAAAAATGAATGCAATTGATCTTCTCGATATAATCAATACAGGCGAAACCAGTAAGGTGCAATTCAAAGAAAAAATACCGCATCCAGACTCGATAGCAGCTGAAATGTCCGCATTTTCTAACACAATGGGGGGAATGATTCTTTTTGGTATTAAAGATAAAACTGGAGAGATAACAGGACTCTCTTATGGAGAAATACAGAAATATAGCCAGGATATTGGAAATTATGCCACCAACAATATCGTGCCAGGTATATATGTGAAAACAGAAGTTGTACCTGTTGATTACAATGGTGAAAAGAAAATTTTGATTGTCTATGTTGATGAAGGAATAAATAAACCTTACAAGGATTTAAATAGAGATGTTTGGGTTAAGCAAGGTTCTGATAAAAGAAGAGTTACTGATAATGCAGAAATGCTTCGTCTTTTTCAACAGGGGAGCCATTTGTTAGCTGACGAAATAGAAGTATATGATACTTCCATTGAAGATGTTAACCAAGAACTATTTCGAGAATATTTTAAAAAAGAATTTCGCGCTACTATTGAAGAAAAGGGGCTTTCTTTTGAGCAAGCTTTAAAAGTAAAAAAAGTATTGCGTAATGATAAATTGACATTAGCCGGATTATTATTTTTTGGAAAAGAACCCCAAAATATAAAACCAGCCTTTTGTATAAAAACAGTCAATTTTTTTGGAAATTCTATTTCAGGAAAAGATTATCGAAGTAAACCGGAAGATTTGAAGGGGACAATCTCGGACTTGTTTGAAAACGGGATGAAATTTTTAGAATTAAATTTACATCATATTCAAAAAGGGCAAAACTTTAATACTATAGGAATTCTCGAAATATCAAGAGACGCGTTTGTGGAAATATTAGTAAATGCATTGGTACACAGGGATTATTTGAAAAATGCTCCAATAAGAATAATGATATTCGATAATAGAGTAGAAATAATAAGCCCTGGCAAATTACCTAATAGTTTAACTGTTGAAGAAGCCATATTTGGGAATCCGGTTATTAGAAATCCGCAGTTAGTTAAATTCAGTTTTCATACAATGCCTTATAGCGGTTTTGGAACAGGTTTATATCGTGCGTTAGAGGAACAACCTGATATTGAATTTAAAAATGATGTTGAAGGAGAACAATTTATTGTTAAAATTCCAAGACCGGAGATTGAAAAGTGAAACTTCACTTCGACTCTAATCAACAATTTCAGCACAATGTCATAAATATTATTGGAGGCATATTGTAGGGAAGTCTTTAAATTAGAGGGATTTAGATTCTTCATAAGTTCCGAAAGCTATATATTTCAGGGAAGCGGTGTTGGCAACCGGCTTGAAATAAGTCAAGAATAGATTTTTAAAGACATATTGATAAGACACAGCAAAAAGAATAAATTCAAAACGCCAGTTGAATAAATTAGGGAAAATATGAAAATAATTTCATGGAATGTAAACGGAATACGGGCGGCGGTTCGTAATGGATTTTTAAAATGGTTGGAAGATGATGAAAGTACAATCGTTTGTCTCCAAGAGGTTAAGGCAAGAGAAGAACAAATAGAGGATTTATTCCAAATTCCTGACAAATATGAAGTCGCCTGGAATGCTGCAGAAAAAGCCGGTTATAGCGGGGTTGCAACTCTGAGCCGTGTTAAGCCAGTCGAAACAACTCTTGGTTTGAATAACCCGGAATTTGATACAGAAGGGCGTGTAATCCTGCAGGAATATGATAAATTCTTTCTCTATAATATCTATTTTCCAAACGGGCAAAAAGATGAAGAGCGTCTCGATTTTAAAATGCGTTTTTACGATACTTTTCTGGAACATATCGAAGAAAAACGGAAAAGTGGAAAGGCAGTAATTGTTTGTGGTGATGTTAATACTGCGCATAAAGAGATTGACCTTAAAAACCCCAAAGCGAATGAAAAAACATCAGGATTTTTACCTGTTGAAAGAGCCTGGATAGATAAATTTATCGCTCGTGGTTATAAAGATACATTCCGTATGTTTAATGAGGAACCGGAAAACTATTCCTGGTGGACTTATCGTTTTGGCGCCAGAAACCGGAATGTAGGTTGGCGCATTGATTATTTTTTTATCGATGATGAGCATGCTTCCATGGTTACCAATGCTTTTATCCAAAGTGAAATAATGGGCTCTGATCACTGCCCGATAGGTATTGAAATAAATGTATAAACAATAGATTCATTAATTCTTAAAGAAGGAGATTTGATGGGAACTACAAGGAGAGACTTTATTAAAAAAGCAGGTGTCGCTGCTATTGCTGCTGCCGGGGTCAGTGCTTTGTCTGCCTGCAAACCAACGGCGAAGGCAAAGGCCGATCCTGAGGTAATTGTTACCGATGCCATGCATTACGATCGTATTGTCGGCGCCAATGACCGTGTTTTGGTTGGCGTTATCGGGTTTAGCGGGCGCTTCCGGGGTTCTTTAAGTAGAGCTTTTGCCGAACATTCCAAAGAATTGAATATGGAATTTGTTGGTGTTTCCGATATATGGAATGAAAGAAGAGAACTGGGCGCTGAATATTTAACAAAATTGCAGGGAAGGGACGTTGTTCCGTATCGTAACAATGAAGAACTATACGAAAAATCAAAAACGGATGCTGTAATAATAAGTACGCCGGATTTTGCCCATGCTTATCATGCTACAGAAGCTGCTCGTTCCGGGAGAGACGCTTATGTTGAGAAACCTCTCGCTGAATCGATGGAAGATGCCCGTATGATATTAAAGGCCGCTAAAGAAACTAAAAAAATTATCCAGATCGGTTCTCAACGAAGAAGCGGCAGAAATTATATTGCAGCTGCGGAATATATTAAATCAGGTAAATTTGGACAGATTAAAATGGTTGATATGACCTGGAATGTTAATCAGCCAGACCGCTGGCGCCATCCTGATTTGGTAGGACGCTTGAAAGAGGGCGATGTGGATTGGAACAGATTTTTGGTTAACAAGAAAAAAATTTCTTTTAATCCTCGTATATATATTGAATATCGCCTGTTTTGGCCTTATTCTTCAGGTATTCCCGGACAGTGGATGTCGCATCAAATCGACACAGTTCACTGGTTTAGCGGCTTAAACCATCCGCTTAGTGTATCGGCCAATGGCGGAATATATATGTGGAATGACGGACGTGAAAATCCCGATACAATGACGGCCGTTTTTGAATATGGACCTGAGAATGATCCGGATCCTACAAAGAAGTTTCAGGTTGTTTATTCTTCAAGATTCTCAAATTCATCAGGCGGAGTTAAAGAAATTTATTATTCTAATGGCGGTGAATTAAATCTTAGTACGAATATGGTAACACCCGCCGGCGGCTTGACTAAAAAGCATGCGGACAGATTTCCGGAATTTGGTCTCCATGAAAATATGCTTCCTAAATTTTCACTGGCCGAAGCTGCAGCTAAAGTGGTAACAAGCGCCAATACAGGTCGTGATAATATGACTTCGAGCCATATGAGAAACTGGATGGAATGTGTTCGCAGCCGTAAACAAACGCGTGCTTCCGTTGAGGTTGGATATAACCACTCCGTAGCTAATATCATGACCACAGCCGCACTACGTCTCGGCAAGAAAGTTACCTTTGATGAGAAAAAACAGGATATCGTTCTCAGTTAATCTATGGTAAGTAATAAATAATATTTTATTTAATATTTAAAAAATGAGGATACGAAAATGAAATACTTTTTAACTCTTTTGGTTTTGATTTTTGTTATAACTTGCTCAAAGGGCAAAGAAGAAAAAGTATATACCATTAAAGTAATACCAAATGAAACGGAACAACGCGTTGATATTACCGTTAATAATCAACCATTTACATCCTATATTTACTCGGATAAAATTGAAGCGTTAAAGAAACCGGTTCTCTATCCCTTGATAACAGCGAGAGGGACAGCTGTCACCCGCGGTTTCCCCATTGATCCCAGAGTGGGCGAACGTGTTGATCATCCACATCATATTGGTTATTGGTTGAATTATGGAGACGTTAACGGCTTGGATTTTTGGAACAATTCAAATGCCATATCCGAAGAAAAAGCTGCTGAAATGGGGCATATCAAACAGGAATCTATTAAGAACGTTAAAAGCGGGAATGGCGAAGGTATCCTCGAAGTCACAGCAAGCTGGTTGAATAATGATAATCAAAAAGTATTGAACGAAGATACAAAATTTGTATTTCATGCAGCAGAAAACAGACGCTGTATTGATCGTATTACAACTCTGACAGCGTTGGATAAGACGGTATTATTTAATGATAATAAAGAGGGTATGCTTGGTATCAGGGTTGCCCGTGAGCTTGAGCATCCAAGCGATAAGCCGGTTACGGTCAGCGATGCACAGGGAAATGTAACGGTTATAGAACCAAGCGAGCAAAAAGATGTGAGCGGACAATATCTGAGCAGTGAAGGTGTTAAGGGATTAGATACCTGGGGTAAACGGGCGAAATGGAATACTTTGTTCGGTACAATCAAAGGAGAAAAAATTGCCTTGGCTATTTTTGACCATCCTGATAACACGGGTTATCCAACTTATTGGCATGCTCGTGGATACGGATTGTTTGCCGCAAACCCTTTGGGTCAGAAAGTGTTCAGTGATGGTGCGGAAGAGCTGCATTTTACGCTGGAGCCAAAACAATCGGTTACATTTAAATATCGTATGATTATATTTAGTGGTGAACCGACTCAAGAAGATATCGAGAAGGCATATCAAGATTGGGCAAAAACCAAATAAACAAATGAGAAGGAGTGTAATAAAATGAAAAAAATGATTATTGTTATAACAGTTTTTATGAGTATGTCTTTTACTTTTGCCGGTAACAGGATAAATGCCCAATGGGAAAATTTGTTTGATGGAAAATCATTGGATAAATGGGAGCAAAAAGGCGGCGAAGCGAAGTATGAAATAAAGGATAATATGATTGTGGGGACAACGGTTTTAAATACGCCCAATAGTTTCCTGTGCACCAAACAGAAATATGGAAATTTTATTCTTGAACTTGAATTTCTTGTTGATGATGAAATGAATTCAGGAGTACAAATACGCAGTAATAGTATAGAAAGCTATCAAGATGGCCGGGTTCACGGCTATCAGGTGGAAATTGATCCCGCCAGTCGTGCATGGACAGCCGGGATTTATGATGAGGCCCGACGTGGTTGGCTTTATGATTTACGTAATAACGAGGTTGCGAGAAATTCTTTTAAGCATAATAAGTGGAATAAATTGCATATTGAAGCCATTGGTAATTCCATCCGTACCTGGTTGAATGGGACGCCTGCGGCAAATCTTGTGGATTCTATGACTGCGGAAGGTTTTATCGGTTTGCAGGTTCATGGAAGTAAAAAAGCGGGAACACAGGTGAAATGGCGAAATATTCGTATACTTGACCTTGGAACTGTTGCTGAATTTCCACAAAAAGTTACAAAACAAGTAAAATAGGTATCCGGTTTAAGAAGAGAGGAGTCTGTTAATGAGATGATGGATTCCTCTTTTTTTATAATTGGTTTTATATGAAAATCAGATTTCGCCAATTCTGTATACTATAATAAATTTAACTGATTATGTCTTTAACTCAGCTAATAACGACTTATCTTGTATATTTACAATAAGTTAATGCGATCCCCCCTTAAAAAAGGGGGTAAGGGGGTTGTAACCCTTTTAAATTCAAGAAATTTATTTATTACTTGCTGAGCTAAGGACATAATTAATAAACTTAATGCTTCGATAAGCGAGTAAATCTCCTATGAAAAATAATTTGCAAGTAAAACCAATGGTATTGGAAATAGTTAATAATCAGATTAATGATGATGAGCCTCCAATAACCAAAAAGACATTCGAACGTTTGAAAACAGAAGGATTTTCAGAAGAAGACGCTAAAGAATTGATTGGTGAAATTGTATGGGCAGAAGTTTTTGTAATTATGAAAGAAGGGAAAGTATTTAATCTTGAGCGCTTCACTGCCGCGCTTAACACGCTCCCGGAACTTCCCTGGGATAATCAGTAGTACAGCATTTTTGCAAAGTCCTCTAAACTCTATAGTTGAACAGGCAGGTAACAAACGGTTAAGATTGTGGTTCTCTAAGGAATGCTCACACAATCTAACCTTATTCGCTAACCAAATTATATTGATATACCGATCTAAATATTATCAAAATGAAACGATTGCATATACTCATAAAATAAATAGTAGTTTTATCCGACCTGATTAACCTTCAGGCTATTTTGTTTTGCATACTTTTGTAATTTTTCATCTACTTCATTCAAAGAATTATAAAAAATTAGCGCCACATCTTTTTTGCAAATAGATAGCCAGG
>JAUVIB010000387.1 GCA_030592985.1 Calditrichaceae bacterium
AAGATTATCACAGGCCAAAATGCGATTAAAAAGTAAAACACCGTTAATTGAATTACAATTTATAGTATTCAAACACAATCAGAATGAGATTGACCAGCTAAAGGCTCTGGCAAAAGAGAATAAAATAAACCGCATTTCTTTTAAATCCGCCATGGTCTACTCGACAGAGCAAGCAGATGAATATTTATCTACCGAACAGTTCGATCTGCTCTATGAAACAGATCATAGCGGCAAACATTTAAAACGGAAAAATAGAGTACCTGACTGGTGTAACCGTTTATGGCTAAATCCTGCGATAACCTGGGATGGACTATTCTCCCCCTGCTGTTTCGATTTAGATGCAAAACACGCCTTTACCAATATCTTTGAAAGCGCCGATTCATTTAAAAGTATTTGGAAAAGCGCTAAATATAATGATTTTCGTAAATCTGTTATGACAGACCGCCAAATGATAAATATTTGTAAAAATTGTACCGAAGGGATGAAACAACCCTATGCTCAAATTATAGAACTGGACGAACTATAAAAAAATATGATTTCCAAAATAATATTGTGTAAGATCACTTAAAAAATGGTAATAAACACTAAATTTGAAAATAAAAAATGTTAATTTCAATCTAATTCGGATCTAAATATGACAACGACTCAATTAAAAATTCTATTAGTTGATGATGACAAAGTATCCCTTAGGATACTTGAAAATATTTTAAAAAGCGAAAATTACTACGTAGACGCTTTTCAAAATGCGGAGGAGGCGATAGGCCATTTAAATATAAATGACAACCCTCCTGATTTAATTATTTCCGATTATTTTATGCCCGGGATATCCGGCCTGGAATTTTTAAATCAGGTAAAATCACGAAAAGAGTTTACGTCGATACCTTTTTTATTTATATCAGCCAGTAAAAATGAAGACATTGAAACAGACGCGCTTCAATACGGGGCCATAGATTTTCTAAAGAAACCGATTAACCGACGACTTTTGCTCAATAAAATTAACGTCCTTCTTCAATCACTTTCCAGTTTTTCACTTAATGCAAACCGGCTATTTGAGGGTGACAGCGCTACGATGAATATTCATGATATCATTAGCTACTGTGAAGAAGAAAAATTAGACGGTTTTGCCCTTATTACTACTCACAGCGACCAATACGGTGTATTAACTTTTGCAAAAGGTATTTTAGACAGAATTCACTATAATGACCATAATGATTCAGAAGCTTTGGAGATATTGGAACAATTAAAAGAGTATGAAATAATCATTTTTCGTGGTAATTTTAATCAGAATAATATCGATAACTTTTTTAAACACAGAAACAACTCTGTAAAAGTAGTTAAAAAAAGCATCTCTCTTAATAAGCTTAGAGGAAAACTCCCGGCAGCTAAATTAAACGACTTAACACTTCTTTTCAATGAACTCACTGATTCTTTTCAAAAATTGGAGAAACCGTTAAAGGATAAATGGATATCCTCTACCTTTACACTACCTGAAAATAAATATATAAAATTATGGAAAAATGAAGCAAACTTAATCGATGTCTCCTTTTTTTCTTCCAAAGAGAGTTTAATAAAACACGGGAATGAATAAACGTGATTGACCAATTATTAGAGATACTTGAAAATACAGGTGGGATTTATACCGCATTTGTGTTAGACACAAACAATGAACTGTTTATGATTAATGAAGAAAAGTTTAACGATGATTCTCTTCAGGTTGAATTTGTGGATATTCTGCTTCCAATAATTCAAAAAATCAGGGAATTAAAGTCTCTTGACATTAAATCAGGATCTTTTAAATACCAAAACCATACATGCAATATCTATTTTTTTAAGAAACATACTCTTGCGATTCTGTTAAATACTACAAATGAGTTTGAACAAATTGAACCTATCATTAAAGAAATCTTAGAATCTATTTGATATAAAAGAAAGGCTTAACAATGGAAGTGAAAAATATCGACTATTCTAAACCTATCGAGATTGCTCATAATGTATTTTGGGTAGGAAAACGTAGTGAATTAGAATTCGAAATGAATGTTTATTTACGTATTTTTGAAGGAAACGGGAAAAAAATCAATATGCTGATCGATCCCGGGCCAAGTACAGACCTGGAAGTTGTCAGTGACAAACTTGAAATGGTTTTAGGACCCGGTTATCAGATTCATTTGGCCTTTATTAATCATCAGGATCCCGATGTTGGTATGAACACTGTTTTTTTTCAACGTCATTTCCCAAATTTACAAGTTATCGCTACAGAAGACACCTGGCGATTAATTCGTTTTCTGGGATTAAATCCAAAACGTTTTATCCCCATCGAAAAATTTAAAACAGGTAAAATAAAATTGATTACAGGCCACCGAATGACTTTTATCCCAACACAATATTGTCATTTTCGCGGCGCCAGCGCTATTTTTGACGAAGAGCATAGAATTCTTTTCTCGGGTGATTTGTTCGGCGGACTCACAGACAGTCCTGATATTTATGCTGATGAATCATATTGGGAAGGGATCAAAATTTTTCATCAAATTTACATGCCGGTCAATTTAGCGCTTAAAACAGCCGTAGACAATATTCGCTCTCAAGCCACTGATTTAAAAATGATTGCGCCACAGCATGGACGTCTGATTAAAGATGATTTGGTAGATGATTTTCTTGAACGCATGAGGAATCTACAGGTAGGCTTAGACCTTTCTCAGCGTTCAAAAATGACTTCTGATAGTTTTATCAGCGCTATGAATGAAATCTTGCAAGAAGTTACGAATAAAGTGGACGCCGTTATTGTAAACAATACAATCAGGGCTTTCGGGAGCGACGGCTCCTTCCCCGAAATTTTGGTTACAAAGGATGAGCGCATTATTAGCGTTAAAATTGGCCTTGAAGAAGCTTTTCAGTTATTTGTTAACCAATTGTTAATAGATTTAAATGAAGAACAGACTAAAAAAATAAAATTTATTGTTATGAATACTCTCACTTTTTGGAATATCAATGCGGAAAATTTTAGTCTGGAAGAGAGTGGCAACGCCGAATCCGTTACGGCAGACGGCGATCTTTTAGAGGCATCAGATGCAAATCAATCAGGAGAACCGATTAATTTAGAAAAAGTCATGCAGGCTCTTTATAAACACAGTGGTGGAGAAAAATTTGCCCGACTGGCAACCTTACGACTGCTTGTAAAAATACCACCTCAGCTATTGAAAAGAAATAATATAGAGGGTTATAATGATCTAATTGAAATGAAAGAGACAACCGATGCTGATTTTGCCCACCACCTTTTCAAAGCGGTTGAAACAATTATCGGGAAATCCATTTCAGAAATTTTATCTGAATAGGATAAACCATAAAAAATGACTCTTTCAAGAATAGAAATAGATTAAATCGGGGAATCTCCAATAACCAATTCACCCCTTAGAACGAACAGATGCGGACACTAAGATGAAGTTACAAACCACACTATTGTGCGGTTTGTAACCATCCTAAATTATTCCATTTTTTCCTCAATAACAGATCACATCCATGTTTTAGCAAGCGTTAAAATTCCTAAGACGGTAATCAGGCCGCCAATTAGATAGTGCATGATTTTCGGATTAATTATCCACGTAGTAAAAGCTCCAAACGGAGTTACAAATACAGACCCTAACAATAATGCCAGCATTAACTCCCAGCGGAACATGTGCGGTGCAAACAGGTGATTCACAAATTCTGAGAAAGGCATATTCAAAACCTGTCCGTTTAATTCCATTACCGTACGGCCGATGATAAATGTAACAAAACCAACGAGACAAATGGGCGCTTCTGCCAAGGTAGTCACACCAATGGCATTTTTATGTTTTTGCCCGGATAAAACCTGTCCTCCGGTTACCACCGGACCGAAACCACCACCGGATAA
>JAUVIB010000431.1 GCA_030592985.1 Calditrichaceae bacterium
TAAATATTACAAACGAAATGATAATATTAATAACACTTAATACGCCTGAAAGGATTATAGCCAATATCTGTTCTTCCCCGAAGCTATACAAATCCGATATGACCCAGGAAATTCCAACATATAAGACAACCACAATAAAAACAGAAAGGAAAAAATCTCTTTGGAGTTTTTTCACTTCTTGTCCAAGCTTTGTATCACTTTAACCATATTATAATAACCCAGAACGAGACCAATAAAGATCCCTAATAACAGAAGATACGGTCGTGTGTGTAATTCTTTATCCAGCCAATACCCCAAAAAGCCAAACAAGGCCATTCCACCCATCAGCGTATAACTTATATTCAGGTAAGGTCCAGCCATTTTAAAAGCCTTATGTACTGAAAATCCGGGCTTTAATCCCATAACTATGGTTTAGCTGAGATGGTTGAAGATATCTTGATTTCAGCCGTTGACATGGTAGAAGTGCCATCAAAAACTGCACCTTCATCAATGATCAGTTTTTTAGCCTTCAACTCTCCTATCAAACTTGATTTTGACTCAAGCTCCAATTTTTCATCAACCACAATCTTACCATTGATTTTACCGCCAATAATTGCATTATTTGCCTGAATATCGCCTTCGACTACTCCACCTTCTCCAATCGTCAGCGTATTTTTACAAACAACTTTCCCCTTAACTTTTCCATCTACACGGAGATTACTACTGGTATGAATATCACCGGTTATTATCGTCCCTTTTCCAATAAAGTTTAGCTCTGTAGAGACATTATCTTTAATATTTTCTTTAAAAGCCACGATTCTCCCTCTTTATTTAAAGATTATCATTCCCATCATTTATATACAAAATCGGATCAACAGGAAGTCCGTTTTTCCAAATCTCAAAATGCAAATGGGCTCCTGATGTTATCTTGCCGGTATTCCCAAGGCGTCCAATTATCTGACCCTTTATAACATGTTCATACTCACTGACAAGATTCATTTGGTTATGTTTATATATGGAAAAAAATCCATAGCTATGCTGAATTATCAGAGTATATCCACCCAATTCCGTCCAACCTGAAAACATAACCACACCATCAGCTGTAACATGGACCGGCGATCCTGTCGGCGCAGCAATATCAATACCGAGATGCGCGTCGGTTAATACAGAAGTTGTTTCGAACGGTCTGGTTAAAAAGCCGTTAACCGGCATATAGCTGGGAATTGAATTAAATATAGTTCGCTGACTATTGATGCTCATTTTGGCAAAATTAATTTCCGATAAGCTAAGAGAATCCTGTTGCTCGCCCGGGGTTATAGTCATATATCCACTTAAAGATTTTTTTACTTTTTTCCCAAACTGCCGTACTGTCTGAAGATCTTCTTTTATTTTTTCCACTTGAGCTAAACCTTTTCGAAGCTCAAAATTCTCCTCTTTCAATCGGGTATATTCAATCAGATTTTTTCCGGCAACCCAGTATACGGAGCTAGCAGCAATAAATCCGACAAATATAACAGCAAAAAATATTCCGGAAATTTTAAACATCAATACATTCAGCTTAAAACTTCTGGATTTTCCCTCATTATCAGGAACAACTATTAAACTAATATATTTAACTTTACTTTTTTTTCTTGCCATTTCTATCGAGCCTATTTTGAAAATATTTTATAACTTAATTTTTGGCGTTACAGAGAATCGATTTTTATCCATTTATTGTTTCAATAATTTCCAATAACCGATTGAGATCTTCGGGCGAATAAAATTCGATATCAATAGAACCACCCTCATTTTTTACCCTAATATTCACTTTTGTACCAAATACTTCGCGCAGGTTATCTTCCACTTTCTGCACAAAAACAGACCTTTTTATTTTTTCCTTATTTTTTACCGGCTTTTTCTCGTCTAATCTTTTTACAAGAGCCTCAACTTTTCTAACCGAAAAATTATTCCTTAGGATTTTTTTCCATAAATCTTTCTGCACGGACGTATTTTCAATGGCCAGGAGCGCGCGAGCATGCCCGGTGGTTATTCCACCACTTTTTAAACTGTCTTTAATATCCTCAGGTAACTTTAGCAGCCGAATGATATTTGTAATAGTCGAACGGTCTTTCCCGATCTTTCGGGCAACATCATCCTGAGTAAGGTTACATTCATCTATAAGACGCTGGTAAGCAGCTGCTTCTTCAATGGGGTTTAATTTTTCCCGTTGCACATTTTCAATTATTGCCAGCTCAAGCATCTCTTCTTTGGAGTTAACTTTAATGATATAGGCAGGGATTTTTTCATATCCAAGCTCTAAAACAGCACGCAGCCTCCGCTCTCCGGCAATTAATTCGTAATGATTTTTTACCTTTCTAACGGTAATCGCTTGAATTATACCTTTTTCTTTTATCGATTTTTGAAGATCCTCTAAGGCTTGGCGATCAAATGCCTGGCGCGGCTGGTAAGGATTTGCCTTAACTTTTGAAACGCTAATCTCATATAATGATTGAGCATTTTCCGGTTCATTATTCTGTTGCTCAGGTATCAAGGCACCTAATCCGCGGCCCAATCTATTAGTTTTCTTCACCAATCACTTCCTTTGCAAGGTTCATATAGTTCTGACTTCCTATGCATACTGCATCATACATAATAATCGGTTTTCCAAAGCTTGGAGCTTCCCCAAGGCGTACATTACGATTCACAACCGTTTTATACACTTTATCTTTAAAATATTCTTTAACCTCTCCTACTACCTGGTTGCAGAGGTTTAAGCGATTATCATACATTGTAAGCAGCACACCTTCCAGTGTCAGATTTTTATTCAACCCTTTTTGTACCAAATGAATAGTATTTAATAATTGAGACAAGCCTTCCAACGCATAGTATTCACACTGGATTGGAATTAAAACCGAATCAGAAGCGCTTAGAGCGTTTAAAGTTAATAAGCCAAGTGATGGCGGACAGTCGATAAAGATATAATCATAATTATCTTTTATTGACTGTACGGCATTTTTTAGTTTTTTTTCACGCTCGGCTATGTCAACCAATTCTATTTCTGCACCAACTAATCGAATATTGGAAGGAAGTACATCCAAATACGGAACATTTGTTTTAACAATTGTATTTTTAATATCTACATCATTTAAAATTACTTCGTATATAGAGTCATCATCATCCTCTAATCTTACTCCTAATCCACTTGAAGCATTTGCCTGCGGATCAATATCTATTAAAAGGACACGTTTCTCAGCAACCGCAATACAACTTGATAAATTAATTGCCGTTGTTGTTTTACCAACACCACCCTTTTGATTTACTATTGCGATTATTCTTCCCATAGTCAATTTTCCATATATTTGATAACAATCGATTGTAGTAAAATTTCATTATTAAATAATTAACTATTTGTTCTGCAACTAATAAAGTTA
>JAUVIB010000103.1 GCA_030592985.1 Calditrichaceae bacterium
CATCCGTTAGAAGACAGAACACGACCATTAAGTATAAACCCTAATTTGCCAAGTGAAGAAGGAATCGGGATTTGGCCTGATAAATAGAAATTTGCTTCTTTTTCGGAAAAAATATCAAATTCATCCAATCCAATAAATTGTTGCTGATCTGTAGGACAATATCCACCTGACCTAAAATCGAGAGTTCCTTCTAATTTTTCTTTAGGGTTTTTTGTCACAAATTTGATCAAACCCGATTGGACATTGCCATATTCAGCGCTAAATGGACCCGTTATCAGGTTAATTTCTTCAATGAAAATATTTTCCATTTTAACATTTGAACCACCACTTTGACTAAATGAATTGGTCACCGGTACACCGTCAATAACATATCCGATTTCTCTTGAACGTCCACCTCTGATATGCAGTTTACCGGATGCATCAATGACTACACCTGGCTGCAACTCTAAAATATCTGTTACATCTTTAACAGGTAAATCCTGATATTTTTTCATTGAGATTGATATTTTACCAAATTCTCCATGCCTGTATTGTGCTGAAACTTTCAGAGAGTCAATCTCTTGGGTGGTTTTTTTCACCGGTCTATAAATTCCAGTATTTAAACTTGAATCAATATGTACTTTGGCTATATGGATTTCATCAGCTTTATTATTAATCTTTCTGGTGATAATTTTATTTGCTGAATTTGCAACGGTCATTATTGGAGAAACTAAAATAATGAAAATTATAATATATAGATTTTTTATTTGTTCCATTAATAAATATTTTCTTTCTGAATGTTCTGTATTAAAACAACAATCATAGGAACTACCAATGTTTTAATTATGAGCCTGCTATTGAATTGGGAAATATATATGTACATACAATATGAATGACCAGTTAAATTAGTTTTGGGCTAAAGCCCGAATATGATGTAAATATTGTTCCCCGAGCTGAAGCACGGGGCTATTCAGGTTAAATTTGCGAGACCTTTTGGCCTTAATAGCCACTATCTTCAGATAGTGGTTTAAATTTCATAAATTTCTTGGGCTTTAGCCCAACGATTGATTGTTATCTCAACTGGTCATTCATATTAATGATTTTATTGTTTGATGAATGAAATTAGAAAATAGGAGATTTTCATGAAACGTTTTACAGTAATTATTGCCATTTTATTATTTTTTGTTTCATTATTAATTGGACAATATAGAGAGGATGTAAAACAACACCCCTTTAAAAAGGAAATAGAAAATTTTATAAAATGGGATAAAAAAAACTCACCTCCAAAGAATGCTCTTTTATTTGTAGGTAGTTCCAGTATCAGGTTGTGGAATACGGCAGAAGAATTCCCGGAATTCACCGTTATCAATCGAGGATTCGGAGGCTCGCATATTTCCCATATTCTTTTGTATATCAATGAAACAACACTAAAATATGAACCGAGAATCATCGTTTTTTACGCAGGAGACAACGACATCGCCGCCGGCAAAACAGCGAAACAGGTTTTAAAGGATTTTAAGCTTTTTGTAAAAAAAACAACGGATACAAAAATTATTTACCTACCAATTAAACCGAGCATAGCTCGCTGGTACTTATGGCCGGAAATGAATAAAACAAATAACCTGATACAAGAATACTGTAAGAAGAGTGACAATCTCTTCTATCTTGATTTGGTGACACCCATGTTAGACAAAAATAAAAAACCAAATAAAGATTTATTTATCAAAGATGGTCTGCATTTAAATAAAAAGGGGTATAAAGTTTGGGATAAGCATTTATTACCTCTCTTAATAAAAGTTGACATGATAAAACATTAGATTTCTATTTTATGTAACTTTTGAAGGTGGGATTGTTTATAAATTTTGGTTTGGAAAAAGTTAAATTCAAGCATATTGTTTATTAAATCTGCTTGTCCCCACTTGAGGCCGGGCAAAATGTAGCACGACGCCTTTGGTGTGGTGAAAATCAGCCTACCTCAGTGGGGTGGTAAATTATTCTCAATTGATCACGTTACCCATACAAAACGTTAATCTCTTACATCTCAAAACGTAGAATCCGTCCCCTACAGTCGGACAGGTCTAACTTTTTTCTAAGGTATTGAAATATGAGGGATCGAAGGGAGTGGATTTAAAAATTTAGAAATATGAAGAAATAAATCTTTTGAATATCGAACAAGAACTATCGAACATTTTTTCGAATTACTCCCTTATCAAACTGAGATAGACTTGAAAAACAGTTTATTGTAATATCTGGATTTACAATATTCTTTTTGTTTACCCGCCGCATGGTGTGGTGCATATCTGCCTACCCGACTGTAGGGTGGCACTTTTATTTTGTGACTATTATCCATACCTAAAAAAGATAGACCTGCTTGCCCGGCTATGACGTGGCCCGACTGAGTAGGGGATAAATTCTTGGTTTTGAGATGTAAGATATTAACGATTTGAGAATCACGAAATTTAACCGCAACTCGGGCAATATAAAAATATCATAAATCAAAATTCGTTAATCGGTATTCAATATTTAAAGAATTTTCAGTATTGAGTTTGATACACTAAACATTAAAACGAATATTAAGAATATCACCGTCTTTTACAATATACTCTTTTCCTTCAAGACGCAGAACACCCTTTTCTTTACAGGCGGTAAGACTTCCATTGGCAATTAAATCCTCATAATGAACGGTTTCAGCGCGTATAAACCCCTTTTCCAAATCGCTATGAATAACACCGGCAGCTTGTTGGGCTTTGGTTCCTTTTCGTATGGTCCATGAACGGCATTCATCCTCCCCAACCGTGAAAAAAGATATGAGTCCAAGCAGTTCATAAGACTTGCGGATTAATTTATCCGTAGCAGATTCTTTTATCCCCAGATCGTTCATAAATTCCACCGCATCTTCCGAATCGAGCTCAGATATTTCCTTTTCGATTTCAGCGCTTAGTGTCGTTATTTCACACATGGGCGTTTTAAAAGAAGATAAGGATGATTCAATTTTTTCAGCATCGGGAATCTGATCTTCTGAAATATTAATAACGTATAATATCGGTTTGGCGGTTATAAATTGATACCCTTTTAATATGGTCTGCTCAGCTTTTGAGAAGTCAAATTCACGGATCGCTTTTTCCTCTTCCAATTGTTCTTTCAGGCGAGTCATCAATTCCAGTTCACGTTTTTCCTTATCTAACTGAGTCTTTAGAATACTCTTCTTAAGCTTTTCCACCCGGCCTTCAACGATTGTCAGATCACTGATTAAAAACTCTTCATTGATAAATTTGATATCGGCAGCAGGATCAATCCGGTCAAAAGGATGGGGATAAAATTCATTTTCAAAATATCGCACCATGATTAACAGGGCATCTACATTTTTTAAATTTGTCATAAATGCGGCAGGCAGTCCCTTGGTTTCAGCGCCTTCTCCCTCCAATCCGGGCACTTTATGATATTCTATAGCTGTATTCACTTTTTTCTTTGGATTAAACATTTCTGTCAGAAGGTCAAGACGTTCATCAGGGACTTTTACAATCCCTTGCTCAGCATTCTTTTTGCCGCCAAATTGATCACTACTGATATGTTTTAGTAATGTTTGAAATATTGTTGCTTTCCCTGAATATGGTAATCCAATTAATCCTATTTCCATTTATTTTAACTCCCTCAAGTTTTATCTACCTTATTTTCTATCCTTTATATCAACGGTTTTTCGGTATAAATATTTTTTAAATTGGCGAAATATCTATTATTAGAACCTTGGTGTTTTTATAAAGTACACAATTTTTTAAAATATTAAAAAAAAATCTAAATCTTATTACTACTATTCTTTATCGTTTCATAGTGTATAAGCACGGTAAGTCGATATTTTTTCAATATATCATTTTTATTTATCTGGATTTTTTTATATCTTAATTGACAATTATTTTATTGGATGAGAATATTTTTATTTGAGAAGTTGTATCCCAATTGAAAATATTTTTTTCTATTATGTGAAATGAAAAGCAGATTTTCAGGAAAGTTGATATGAAAAAAGAGATAAAGAATTATCTTATTTCAACAATTGATACATGTACGGACTGTGTCGCTATGACAGATATTAAGGGGAATTTGATCTATTTAAACAACTTCGGTTATGAATTAACAGGGATTACAAATATTGAATCGGTTGATCTTTTTTCCTTGATCCAACTAAAACCTGGTGAAAAAGTTTCCATAGATGGGATAATCTCAATCCTAAATAAAAATGGGAACTTTTCCGCAGGAGGACAGATTATCAACACAAAAACAAATGAGAAAATCGACATTCAAATCAGTTCTTCTTTATCGACAAAAGATCAAAAACATATTACATTTATCATAAAAGATATACGGCAGATTAAAAAACATCACCAGGAAATAACTGAAAATGAGAAAAATTATTATACCCTGATTCAGCATGCCCCATTGGGTCTGTTAATTATAAAAAACGGCATAATTATCTTAATCAATCCCGCTTTAATTAATTTATTAGGATACACGTCAGAAGAAGAATTATTAGGAAAACCAATAATTGAATTTATCCATCCTGAATTTCATGAATTGGCCAAACAACGCATCAGGAAACTTAATTCTCTTGATGACTATGTTCTTGAGACTCTGGAAGAAAAATTTATTAAAAAAGACGGTAGTATTATTGATGTTGTTGTAATGGGTCAATCCATCCAATACCATGGTGAACGGGCTATTCAAGGATATATCTATGATATCACAGATCGTAAGAATGTTGAAGTTTTATTAAATAATAGTGAGTTAAAATACAGGGGCCTTATTGAAAGTGCAACAGATGCTATTGTTGGTATTGATCATCTTGGTTTGATTAATGTATGGAATAAAAGTGCTGAGAAAATATTCGGATATACCTCTGAAGAAATCTTAGGAAAACCAGTTCATCAAATGATAACCTCAGAAATATTTAGAGAGAAAGCAGATAAAGCACTTAAAAAATATCTTATTAATGGCGAAGGTTCTGTAATAGGAACTACAATTGAAATTACTGGCTTACATAAAAATGGGAAAGAATTCCCAGTCGAACTTTCTCTTTCAAGTAATAAAACCTTAAAGGGTTGGGAAGCTACAGGTATTATTAGAGACATTAGTAAACGTAAGAAATTAGAGGAGCAGTTTTCTCAGGCACAAAAGATGGAATCTATTGGTCGATTGACCGGCGGGATCGCTCATGACTTTAACAATATTCTATCTGTTATTATTGGATATAGTGAAATGACACTCAATAAACTTGCGATTGATGATCCTTTATATAAATATACATCGACAATTCTTGATTCAGCCAATCGGGCTGCTTCATTAACAGCACAGTTATTGGCTTTTAGCCGGAAACAAATAATAAGTCCAAGGAAAACAAATGTCAATACTGTAATAAAAAACATAGAACAAATGTTAAAAAGAGTTATTGGTGAAAATATTGAATTAAAAACTTTCCTTCAGGATTCAATACCTTTAATAAAAATTGATAAAAACCAACTTGATCAAGTCATATTAAATTTAGCGGTCAATGCCAAAGATGCTATGCCGCATAGCGGAAAATTAACCATTGAAACAACGTTTAAGTCTATTGATAAATATTATGTTAAAAATCATATAACAGGGAAAACCGGCGATTATGTGGTAATTTCCATAAGTGATAATGGATCCGGGATAGATCCTAAAATAAAAGAAAAAATATTTGAACCATTCTTTACGACAAAAGGAACCGGAAAAGGAACCGGCCTTGGTTTATCAACCGTATATGGAATTGTCAAACAAAATGATGGTTTTATCTGGGTTTACAGTGAGCCGGACCAAGGAACAACTTTTAAAATATATTTCCCGGCTATTCAGGGAGAGGCTGAACAAAATAAAAAAACTTTTAAAGATTATGCAGCAGATATAGTGCATGGCACTATTTTAATTGTAGAAGATGAGGCCTATGTACGCGAATTAATTGTTGAGATGTTAAGCACAACCAATTATACTATCATTGAATCCGGAGATGTTGATAAAGCTTTAGAAATAATTAATAATAAGGATCTGTCAATAGATCTCATGATAACAGATGTAGTTATGCCGAAATTAGATGGTAAATCTCTCGCTGATCAATGCCGGAAAATCAGGAGTGATATACAAGTTCTATTTATGTCAGGATACACTGAAAATGTAATTATTCACCATGGAATATTAGATGCCGGATTATATTTTATCCAAAAACCATTTACAATGCAGACTTTATTAGACAAGATTAGAGATATCTTTTCCAAATAACCTGTTCTCAGAAAAAGACACTCTTATTAACATTAAGCCAGAAAGATATTTCTGTTTTTTACGGTATAACCTTTGTCCCGGCTTTTCCCATAAAGGCCTTTTCTGCATTATCAATTGATGTTATGATGACTTCTTTTCCGCCCCCTTTGATAAAATTAACAGCAGCTTCAATTTTAGGTCCCATACTACCGGCAGGAAATTGCCCTTGCGATAGTAACTTCTCTGCTTCATGAACGGTTAGTTTTTCAAGAAATTTCTGATTAGGCTCATTAAAATTTATGGCGACTTTATCTATGGCCGTTAATATGAGTAATTTTTTTGCTCCGATTTGATTGCCCAATACAGCCGAGGTCAAATCTTTATCAATAACACCATCCACACCTTCTAACCAACCGTGTTCATTCACATAAACGGGAATCCCGCCTCCGCCCGCTGCAATGACGACAATTCCCTTCTCCACAAGAAGTTTAATAGTATCTTTCTCAACAATACCAATAGGTCTTGGTGACGCCACAACCCGCCGGTATCCCCTTCCTTTATCTTCCCGCATCACCCAACCGCGATGCTTTCGCAAAGTCTCAACATCCTTTTCATTATAAAATGGACCTATAAATTTAGTTGGATTTAAAATAGCCGGATCATCTTTTTTAACCAACACCTGGGTAAGAATGGTTACAACCTCTTTCTTCACTTTCATATCATGGAGTTTATTTTCCAGACATTGCTGTATCATATAGCCCATACCACCTTCAAGATCCGCTACAATAATTCCAAGTGGAAGAGTCGGCACAATATGCCTGCTCTCCTCAATACGTATCAGAGCATTTCCCACCTGTGGCCCATTTCCATGGGTGATAACCATATTATAATCTTTTTTCAATATTTCAATCACACCAACCATACTGCGTCTGGTATTGGAAAACTGCCGGTGGATATCACCTTTATCATGTTTTCCGGTAATAGCATTGCCTCCAAGGGCAACAATAATTTTCTCTTTATTCATATTGCTCCAGGTAATTGTTCTATCTCGGACTTTAGACCAACCCTATAAATATTCCGACAGGACTTCCTGTAAATCAGGTTTTCCGATCTCTTCTAATTCATAATAAACGCGTAAAGCGGGTTTATTAATAGTAATCAATTTGCGTAAATCAATGGGTGTTCCTATAATTACAAGATCGCAATCCGTATTATTAATAGTTTTTTCCAACTCTTTTATCTGCTGGTCACCATAGCCCATAGCCGGAAGCAGTGTACCGATTCCCGGATATTTTTCAAATGTTTTTGTAATAGAACCAACTGTATAAGGACGTGGATCAACCAGTTCTGCGGCGCCGAATTTTTCAGCAGCAATTACACCGGCTCCGTATTCCATCTCACCGTGTGTCAATGTTGGCCCGTCTTCAACAACCAATACACGTTTATCACGTATCAATTCATAATTATCTACAAATACGGGGGATGCTCCGTCAATTACTTTTGCCGTGGGATTTACATCATGGATATTATCTCTTACCAATTGAATATCATCCGGATCTGCTGTTTCGATTTTATTTATCAAAACCACATCTGCGGCGAGTAGATTTATTTCTCCCGGATAATAAAATATTTCATCACCGGCACGATGAGGATCTACAATGGTAATAAGCAGATCGGTTTTATAAAAAGAGAGATCATTATTGCCGCCATCCCACAAGATGATATCTGCTTCCTTTTCAGCCTCACGGATAATGGCTTCATAATCCACTCCCGCGTAAATAATAGTTCCTGATACAATATGCGGTTCATATTCCTCTCTCTCTTCAATCGTACATTTATATTTATCGAGATCACTCAATTCAGCATAGCGCTGTACTTTTTGTTCCAGCAAATTGCCATAGGGCATGGGATGACGAATCGCAACAACTTTTTTCCCTGCATTTTGAAGTAATTTTGCTATTTTTCGCGTGGTTTGACTTTTTCCACATCCTGTCCGAACGGCACAAACAGAAATGACCGGTTTTGTACTTTTAATCTGTGTATGTTTAGCGCTCATTAATTTAAAATCAGCGCCGGCGTCAGTAACCATAGCAGAATGGCTCATAACATAATCATAAGGAACGTCACTATAAGAGAATATAACCTCATCCACATGAAATTTTTGAATCAACTCAACCAGCTCTGCTTCCGCATAAATTTTAATACCGTCAGGATATAATCTCCCCGCAAGTTCTGTCGGATATTTACGACCATCTATATCGGGAATCTGTGTTGCTGTAAATGCTATAACATTATATTTCTCATTATCTCTAAAAAATGTATTAAAATTATGAAAATCCCTGCCTGCTGCTCCCATTATAATTACTTTGGTTCGTTCCATCATATGCTCCTCAGTTTAGTAAACAATACATTTCTTTATTATAAGAATATTTAGAGTATAACCATAAAACCACTTAATACTTTTAGATGTATAATTTAATCATAGTATCTCTCAAAAGCAATATATGATTTTGTTTTATTTACGTCTCTTATCTTATTGATTTTTAAAGCGTTAATTCATTTTGATGATAAAATTATTTTTTAATCTTCTCTCTTTTTTACATTGCTATTATTTATTTATCTTCGTATTCTATAACTATAATATCTTTAGAAAAAAGATATAGCCTTGTAAACAAAATCATAGTTTGCGATAAATTAAGTTAATAGAAGGAGAATAAAATGGGTGTTAACATTAGCGCTAAAGATTTGGAAAAATGGGCGGATTATTTGGTTAATTATTCTTTAAACGGTATCCGTGAAGATGATATTGTAATGATCAAAGGAGAACATATAACCTGGCCGCTGATGTCTGTAATTCAGGATAAAATTTTTGCAGCCGGAGGAATTGCCGACATGAATATCGTTCCACCGGATAATGACCGCGGTAAAGTTTGG
>JAUVIB010000168.1 GCA_030592985.1 Calditrichaceae bacterium
GTCACCGCTAAATTCTGTAGCCACCCCATTGCCTCTAATGATAAGAAGCGGTGTGGCCTGGCAGATTCCTTTTCGTGTATTTGATGATATGCCCTTATTAAGTGCAGACTTACGTTATATTAATAATGAAGCGCTATATGAGCATATTGGAATGGAATTGAACATTAAGGAAATATTTAGTATCCGGGGCGGTTTCATTTTCGGAAGAGAAGCCATGGATTTTACAACGGGTCTGGGAATAAATTATAAATCCTATCATCTTGATTACGCTTTTATTCCCTTTAAATTTGATTTTGGGAATACGCACCAGATTACTTTTAGAATGAATTTTTAACGGTTTGGAGGAGTAATGATTCCTGCCGCGGTTGTCATATTATCGCCGGGTTTTGAAGAAATTGAAGCGGTTACCATTATTGATATCCTGAGGCGTGGTGGTGTAAAGGTAATCGTAGCCGGACTTGAAAAAGGCCTAATTACGGGTTCACATAATATCCCCATTCAGCCTGATATTTACTATCGCGATATTATTGAGACGAATTTTGATATGCTTATCCTTCCGGGAGGGCAGCCGGGAACCAATAATTTAAAACACGACAAGTATATTCTTAATTGGATAAAAAAACGATCGAAAGAAAATCAAAAAATTGCCGCCATCTGCGCGGCGCCGACAATATTGCATGAAGCCGGTATTGCAGATGGTTTAGAATTAACCAGTTATCCCAGCGAAAAACCCCTTTTTACGGAGAGTATATACAGAGAAGAAAAAGTGGTTAGAGATAAAAATATCATTACCAGTAGAGGCGTTGGAACGGCAATTGAATTTTCACTGACACTGGTGGCTGAGCTCGTTGACAAGGAAAAGGCTGATGAAGTGAGGAATAAAATACTTTTTTAATCAAAATGAATTTCTTCACCCACAGATTTGAATTTAACTTTTTGTGGAAAGGCCTGATATAGCTTAGAAGTCGCTTTCTGTCCCGTGCAATGCAATGGAATAAGTGTATTAACCTGATTCTTTTCAAGCATATTGATTGTTTGTTTAAATCGATCCGTTGAAATATTCCTTAAATGAAACCCGCCAATAATCAAGTCAATATTCGATTCACCTGTTATCTCTTTTGCATAATTAATAATATTAATAAGTCCCGGATGGCCGCAGCCGGTAATTATAACTAAACCTTTGTCTCCTGAAATGACCATTGCCTGTTCATCCATCACCTGGTCTGCAACTAATCCTTTGTCCGTTTTTATGATAAACGGGTCATCAACTTCTTCAAATGGTGTCAAACGAGGGATAGGGCCGGTTAGAAAAACGCCTTCATCTAATTTTAGCGGCTTTTCTACAAACTTAAAAACAGCCCCGGATTTTTCAAATTCTTCCTGAGAAAAGGGGGCGCCTATTGGGTGTAGACGAATTTTTTTACTATAGCGCTCATTAAAAATACCGGGTGATGCATAAATTTTAGCTTTAAAATTTTCCAGATATGGCATCAAACCGCCCATATGGTCATAATGTCCGTGACTGATAATAATTCCGTCTAAAGATACGATATTTACATTAATCTCCTGGGAATTTCTAATAAAAAGGGCGCTTAAGCCCGTATCAAATAAGTATCTTTTTTTTCTTAATTCAATTAAACAGGAAAATCCGTGTTCAGAAAGTAATTTAGAATTATAAGTATGATTTTCACTTAATATTGTAATTTTTAACATTTTTTATCAATCATTTTAATTAATAGAATATTTTTTTAATTTAGACATAAAAGTACTGCGATTTATGGCCAGCATCTTAGCTGTTTTAACCTTGTTATTATTATTCATCTTTAGCGCTTTTTGAATTGCTCTCCGTTCGAATTTTTCCACCAGATTCTGCAAACCTTCGTCGAAATTCAGATCTTCTGAAGAAAAACTATCTGAACCGTTCAGTATTGAATCGGGAAGGTCAGTGATTGAAATTTCATTATTTTTATTTAAAACAATAATTCTTTCGATTAAATTCTCTAATTCCCTAATATTTCCCGGATAGTCATAAGATTCAAGGATTTTCATCGCCTGAGGGTCTATGTTTTTAATAAGTTTCCCATAAATTTTGCCAAATTTATCGACAAAATGTTGAATTAAAAACTTAATATCTTCCCTTCGCTCGCGTAGCGGAGGTACATATATTGGGATAACATTTAAGCGGTAATACAGATCCTGACGAAAGGAGCCTTCTTTCATCGCTTTTTCAAGATTTTTGTTGGTGGCTGAGATAATTCTCACATCTACTTTTATTGTTTCAGTGCCGCCAACTCTTTCGAATTCTCCTTCTTGCAGTACCCTAAGAAGCTTTAGCTGCATATTTAATGAAATATCTCCAATTTCATCAAGGAATAAAGACCCGCCGTTTGCTAATTCAAAACGTCCAACTTTATCACGGATAGCGCCGGTAAAGGCGCCACGGACATGACCAAATAATTCACTCTCAAGTAAATTTTCAGCGAGTACACCACAATTAATTTTTATGAAAGATCGTTTTGCCCGTTGACTGTTGTAATGTAAAGCATTAGCAATGAGTTCTTTTCCTGTACCGCTATCTCCTTGTATTAAAATAGTGGTATTTGTCCCTGCCACATCTTTGACTAAATTAAACAAGTTCCTGATTTTATCTGTTTTGCCGATCATATTGGTGAAATCGTATTTTTCCTGTAATTTATCCAGCAGATATTCATTCTCTTTTATCAAAGAGCGCATTTGCAATAATCGTTCAATTTTTGCGACGATTTCATCGAGTCTTAGGGGTTTTAATATATAATCTTTTGCTCCTAATTTCATAGCCTCAACAGCTGTTTTAACCGTTCCATGTCCGGTCATTAGTACAAAAGGGATTTCAGGGAATGTTTTATTGATATTTTTAAGCAGCTGCATCCCATTCATAATCGGCATTTGGATATCACTCAAAATAATATCAGGGTCGAACTCCCTGATTTTAGAAAATGCCAAACGGCCATTTGTTGCCGTTTCAGAAATATACCCTTTTTTTTTTGAAAATATCCTGGACCATTTCTAATATATCGCGGTCATCATCGGCAATTAATATTTTAGGCTTCACTATTTTCTCCCCAATTTTGAACGAGTATATAATTAATCGCGTTTTTAATTCGACGGATAACTTTTTCTTTGCCGAGAATGGAGATGATTTCAAAAATTCCCGGACTTGCCATTTTCCCCGTCAGGGCTAATCTCAAAGGATGTATGATTTTTGCCGCTGAAACGCCGATTTTTTCGGCTAAAGCCCGTAAATCGGATTCTAAATTTTCAATATTTTGAAAATAGAGGTCATCTTGATGCAGATATTCTTCAAGAAGTGCGTTAAGTAAATTATCCGAACCTTTTTTTGAAAAGTGTTTTTTGATCCCTTTTTCATCGTATTTTTCAGGGTCTTTAAAAAACAGCCATAATGATTGCAGGAAATCATTAACGGTCGTAGCCCGTTGTTGTTGTAATTTTATTAAAAAATTAAATGGTGTATTTTCTGTATCTATTAGTTCAATATTATTTTTAAATAACCATTCTTTTGCAAGTCTATCAATCTGTTGTTGAGGTAACTCTGAAAAGTATTTACTATTCATCCATAATAGTTTTTTATAGTCAAAGACTGCCGGACGGTTATTAATTTTTTCAATGGCAAATTTTTGCAGAATCTCTGTTTTATTTAAAATCTCAGAATCATCACCGGGAGACCAACCCAAAAGACAAAGATAATTAAATAAAGAATCGGGAAGGATACCTTGCTTTTGAAATTCTTTGATGGACGCAGCGCCATGCCGTTTGGAAAGCCGAACTTTATCCGACCCCAGGATTAACGGTATATGGGCAAAGCGTGGTATTTCCCAGTTAAGCGAATTATAGATCATTATTTGTTTGGGCGTATTTGAAATATGATCATCACCGCGCATAATTAAATTTACTCCCATATCGTGATCATCTACCACAACCGCAATTTGGTAAATAGGTGTGCGGTCAGAACGTAGTATGATAAAATCTTCGATGGTATCATTACGTACATTGGTTTGTCCGTGGATGAGGTCATTATAGGATGTAATTCCATCCGGTGTTTTAAAACGAACGACATAAGGGCTGTTTTGGGATAATTTTTTATCAATCTGTTCTTGTATCAAATGGCGGCAGGTTTTATCATAAAACAGATTTCTTTTTTCCCTGATCGCAGTTCCCTTTTTTTCTTCTAATTCTTCTTTTGAACAAAAACATCGGTAAGCATGTCCGCTTTCTAATAACTGCTCTACAATGTCAACATGTCGTTCTTTTTTGCTGCTTTGAAAATAGGGATCATTATCCCAATAAATTCCGAGCCAGTTTAAACTACTCTGTATTTGTTTAACCGATTCCTCAGTGGAGCGCTCGAGATCCGTGTCTTCAATACGCAATAAAAATGAACCGCCGGTCTTTTGGGCGATTAGCCAGTTAAAAATTGCTGTTCTGGCTCCGCCAATATGTAAGTAGCCCGTTGGACTTGGTGCAAAACGAACCGTAGTTTTCAATTATTCTCCGAGACCCTATTTAAATATTCTTATAAATAAAGAATATAATTCCGTTTACAATTTACTGCAAATTTTGATGAATGAAAATGTAGATACTATTGTCAAATTGATCATAAACTTAATGATTAGATACATGTTAATTCGTAATTTACGTATTTATTAAATAATTGACCAATTACTAATTAGATAGTATATTTACAAAAAACTTAAAATAGTCTTATATAGTGTCTGAACGAAAAATCACATTTTTCGTCATTTCGACCATAGGAAGAAATCTTTAACTTGGACGTTTACAATAATTTATAGATTTCTCGACTTCGCTCGAAATGACATTTTCCCCACTTTTCGTTCAGACACTATATACTAATACATTAATTAAACCCTAAGTTTTTTGAGATATAGCGTCATTTCGATCAAATTTTTCATCTTCTATCAAAACAAGGCTTCGATAAAACAAAAACGACTAATTTGTAGAATTAAGATAATATTACATTATTTCTTGTCGGAAAGGCTGCTTAATGAATCATTTTAAAATAGTTCTTTTAGTAATTCTAACCGTGATAATCCAATTAAGTTGTTCAGAAGAAAAAAAAGAACAACTTCCCAATATAGTTTTTATCATGGCGGATGATCTCGGTACTGAAGTACTGGGGTGTTATGGAGGAACTACTTATAACACGCCTAATATCGATGCCTTAGCGGAAACAGGATTGAAGTTTAGCCATTGCTATAGCGCTCCTGCCTGTTCCCCTTCTCGTGTTAAACTTTTAACGGGACGTTATGGATTTAGAACCGGACAAAAGTGGGGATATATTCCTCCTGATGAAATCACCTTCGGACATATTTTAAAAGAAGCCGGATACAAACTTGCTCTGGCAGGAAAGTGGCAAATGGCTTTACTGAGAGATGACCCGGACCATGTAAAAAAAATGGGGTTTAACGAAAGTTCTGTTTTTGGTTGGCATGAAGGTTCTCGATACTACAATCCATTTATTTATGAAAATGGGAAGGTTCGGGATGATATAAAGGATAAATATGGGCCGGATGTTTATTCTGATTTTTTAATCGATTTTATAAAAAGAAATAAAAACAATCATTTCTTTGCCTATTACCCAATGTCTTTGCCACATGCTATCACAGACGATATGCAAACACCGCCAATATTCGGAAAGAAAGGAAGATACGAGACGTATAAGGAAAATGTTGAGTATGCCGATAAGATGGTAGGCAAAATAACAAAGGCTTTAAATGATCTGAATCTAAGAGAAAAAACCCTAATTATATTCACCGGCGATAACGGCACACCTGAAAGTTATATAACAAAATACGAAAATGGGAAATATATTCGAGAGCCTGTTTATTCTGCTATCGGAGATTCTTTAATTCGTGGTGGTAAAAAATTATTGACCGATGGAGGAACTCACGTTCCATTAATTGCAAATTGGCAAAGCGTTACACCACAGGGTAAAACAAATAGTGATTTAATTGACTTTAGCGACTTTATGCCGACATTTGCCGAATTAAGCGGTGCAAAATTACCGGAAGATAGAATATTAGACGGACGCAGCTTTGTTTCGCAGATAATGGGTGAAAAAGGTGATCCGCGAAATTGGGTTTATCAGGAGTGGAAAGGGAAAGGCTGGATACGTACCAAAGAGTGGAAAATGTATAATAACGGAAAACTTTTCGATATGAAAAAAGATCCGCTCGAAAAGCATTCCATAGACGTAGAAAATGACACGGAAAAATCGAGTAATATACGGAATTTTTTAACCAAAGAATTTAATAAACTAAAAAACCCGGCAGAGTGAAAAAATAAAATATATATAAAGTTGTTTAATGTTTACTAAAACATCGTACTGTAAGTGTAGATTGTTTTCAACAATTATTTTTAAAAATAAAGTCAACCCATTTAAGGAGTATTTCTATAATGAATTTATCAAAAATAAATAAGCGGATCACCTTTTTATTAATCTATCTTGTGATATTTATGCTGATAACCGATTGTGGGAAGAAACCCACAAATTCACTAAAAGAAGGATTTATTAATCCTCCCGCCTCAGCCCGGCCCGGGGTTTATTGGTATTTCATGGATGGTAATCTTAGTAGGGAGGGGATGACTGCCGATTTGGAATCGATGAAAGAAGTAGGTATTAGGAACTTAATATTTCTTGAAGTGGGAATAGGTGTTCCACGAGGTCCGGTTGACTTTATGAGCGATGAGTGGCAGGGTTTATATGTACATGCGGTAAGGGAAGCAGAGCGCCTGGGCATTAGAATACTTCTTGGAGCAGGCCCCGGCTGGTGTGGAAGCGGAGGCCCATGGGTAAAGCCGGAAGAGTCGATGAAGCATTTAGTTTTTAGTGAAACAGAAATTTCGGGCAATAAAAAAGTAGATATTGAACTTCCTGTTCCTGAACAACGAAGCACGAGGTGGCATAAAATGAAAGATCCTTATTATGAAGATGTAGCCGTTTA
>JAUVIB010000260.1 GCA_030592985.1 Calditrichaceae bacterium
CGTGTTCGTTTAAAGAGAAAAAATGCGCAGACCGAACTGGAACTACAACGCAAAGCGGAGCCTTACGCCGCTTTAGCACACCTTCTTGGAATAGAATATCCCAAATCTTTTATTGATTTATCCTGGAAATACCTGTTAAAATGCCATCCGCATGACAGCATTGCCGGAACCGGTGTAGATCAAATAGAAAATGATATGAATTATCGGATGGACCAAAGTCGAACCATATCTGCCGGAATTCAACGCCGGGCTTTGCAGAATGTTCAGCTGCAGATTGATACTTCTGATGTGAATAAAGATGAAGTTGTTCTAACAATCTACAATCCTTCACCGTTTAAACGCAGTGAGGTGATTAGCGCCGTTTTAGATTTACCTCTTCATGAGGGGTTTAAAAATTATAGTATTCGTGACGCCGTTACAGGAGAAAATGTTGATTTTCAAGAGAAAGCACGAATGGAGCATCCGGCAATTGTCCGTCATCTTGGCGATGCTACCATGGAGATGCAGTCTATGCAGGTTCATCTCCATATCCCCCTTGAGAATATCCCGGCATTAGGGTATACCACATTAATCATTAAGCCTGAACAAGAGTTTATATGTGTATATGAAAGCTTAGTAACATCACCAAACACCATGGAAAATTCCTATATAAAAGTACAGATTAATCATAACGGTACGCTTGATATCACCGATAAAAAATCGGGAAAAACTCAAAAATGTCTGCATTATTTTACTGATAATGGAGAAGCCGGACACGCTTGGCGCCATATACCGCCGGCGTTTGACAAGGTTATAACTACCTTAAATTCAGCTCCGCAAATCGAGTTATTGGAAAAAGGCCCCTATCTAAACTGCTTTTCAGTTACCCATAAAATGCAGATTCCTGCTCACTTAGAGGAAGGGAAAGAAAGCTATATCCGTCGTTTAGATGCGGACGGTGATGATGCATCACGTTCAGATGAAACAAGAGAATTACAGATTCGTTCCGACATTACACTGACTTCATCTTCCAGTGGTGTGCACATTAAAACTACTTTCAATAATACCTGTGAAGATCATCGTTTGCGGGTTATGTTTCCTACTAACTTAACACAGGCAACACACTCTTTTGCCGAGGAACCTTTTGATGTGGTTGAACGTATCATAGACCGTGATGAAAATAATCCCTGGCATAACACCTGGAATCCCACTCACCCGCATCAAAAATTTGTTGATGTCAGCGACGGACAATCGGGGCTGGCCCTTATTAATGACGGTTTGCGTGAATATGAGGTGACCGATGACAAGACAAGGACAATAGCTCTTACTTTAGTGCGTTCTTTCGAAGTGGCTTTGACTACGGTTGCCTGGCGCTGGGAAATGCATCCCGAAATGAAAGGGTCGCAGTCGTTTGGGGAACATGAGTTTAAATATTTCATATATCCTCATAGTGGAAACTGGGATGAAGGCGGCGTTACCCGTCAGGCAGAAATTTTCTCATTATCTCCTGAAATTGCCCAGGCTGGAGCACATAAGGGACACTTACCAAAAGCATTAAGTTTTGTGGAGATTGAGACAAAAGAATTAATGCTATCAGCCTTGAAACGTGCAGAGGATAGTAGTCAATTAATCCTGCGGGTTTACAATCCGACAAACCGTGATTTAAAAGCAAAAATTGCATTTTACAAAGATATATCTAATGCGCAAATTCTGACTTTAAATGAAGAGCCACAAAACGGTGATGACGTCATAACCAACGGCTCCAAAGCTGTTTTTGAGGTAAAGGCGAAGAAAATTATTACGTTGGCAGTAGAGCTATAAAGATTCCCCCTTTGAAGGGGAATTTAGGGGGATGTAATCATTTGCTGAACAATAATTTTATAAAACGTTTAAAAAATTGTTGAATTAATTTGATATAATCCTTATAAAGTAGGGATAAAGGTGGCTGAATCTTGCCTGCCCCCTACTTAGTCGGGCCGTGCCATAGGCAGGCGCGGCACGGCGGCTTGGACGGGTTGAAACCCTAACGTCCCTTCGACCATACTGAGTCTGGCGCAGCAAGCTCAGGAAACTGTTCCAATTTTGATGTTTTGCAACTGATAGATATAGATTATCAAAAAAGATTCGTTATATTTAGGTCGCAATTAAAATTACCCATCCCTCATAAAAACTGGGAAGGAACATGGAGGGTATGTAAAATATTAAGATTACTTGTAAATAAATTAAGGACATAGCGGGCAAATTAATTAATGATATGAAATCTGTATAATTATATAAAATAAGATTAAAGATGTCCCCTTAATAAAGGGGACTATAGGGGATGTCTACTATTATGGACTTCATTGATATGCAGTAAACTGCAACAGCCTGTTTTAAGGGAGGATTTATTTGTTCCTTTAACAAAAAAAAGTGAAAAGTATAAAACTATGAAATTCCGATACTATAACATATAAACAATTTAATATAGAGGAAATTTTTAATGAAGAAGAAACTGCATGTAATTTCAAATACCCATTGGGATAGGGATTGGGTTTATCCATTTCAGGAAACGCGTTTATTATTGTTAGAATTTATGGATAATTTACTTGATTTATTGGAGAAGGATCCCAAATTTAATTCCTTTTTGATGGATTCTCAAACCATTGCTGTGGAAGATTATCTTGATGTTCGTCCTGAACGGGAAGAGCAAATTAAAAAGTTTGTCAAGGCCGGCCGTTTAATCGTTGGTCCCTGGTATACACTGCCGGAAGAATACATTGTTAATGGTGAATCACTGGTGCGTAATCTCGTAGTTGGGCATCGTTATGCAAATAAATGGGGAAAGGTCAGCAAGATTGGTTATACGCCTTTTTCCTATGGACAGACCTCACAAATCCCACAGATTTATCGTGGTTTTGATATTGATACGATTATATTCTACCGTGGTATCAATACAAAAAAATCAGAATATATCCTTGAAGGACCTGACGGTTCACGTCTAATCGGCTGCCGGTTTGGCGCTTTATCGCGTTTTAGCTATTATTTCTATGTTTACAGAATGGCACGTTACGGCATGGGACGCGATGAATGGTGGTATGATTGGAATCGGGGTGCGCTTCCTTTTCGTTTAAACAATGAAAATTATCCCAATGGTCATTATTATCCACTTGACCCATCAAATGAAAAATTAGATGAAAGTGTATTGCCGAAGCAGCTGAAAAAACTGATTGACGATGAGAGCGAACATTTTTCTACCAGTCATATTGCCTGTATGCAGGGATTTGACTGCTCTTCTCCTGACCCGAGAGAGCGAGAATTAATTGAACTGAGCAAACCTATTGTGGAAAAGATGGGCCATGAAATTTATCAGGATACACTTGAAAATTATATGCTCGATATGAAGAAAGAGCTCGGTGATGATGTAGAAGTTGTTACCGGTGAGAGCCGCAGCCCGGGAGCGACCGGTAAATGGACTAATCTGATGGGTGACGTTATTTCAAGCCGTACTAAAATCAAAAGACGCAATGCTGTTACAGAAATGCTCATTCAACGCTATGCAGAGCCCTTTTCATTTTTAGGGTGGACTGTCGGCGGCGAATATATGAAATCTTCAATTGACTTGGCCTGGAAATATCTTCTACAGAATCATCCCCATGATGATATTTGCGGCGGCGGTAATGATCAGATGGAAAAGGATATGATGTATCGCTTTGATCAGGCCGATATTATTGCACAGGGTGTAAGTAGGCGTGGATTGGCCGCTATCCAAAAACAGATTGATAATAGCGATGTTGATATCAATGAATCGGTTATTACCGTTTTTAATCCCAGTCCATTTATACGTAGTGAGGTGGTAACATTGACTATTGACCTCCCCGATAAGTCCGGATATAAAGGGTTCGCTATAAAAGATACTGATGGGAATACCCTGCCGTTTGTGGAAGTAAAAAGAGAACCTTTTGGTTCACTGGTAAGAAATTTAGAAGATATTTCCCTGCAGTTGCGTTCACAGCGTGTACATTTAAATCTTGATATTAAAGATGTACCGGCTTATGGTTATAAAACCTATAATGTAATTAGAGCGGATAAGGATATCAATAAACTGTCCTTTATCAATGATGAGCTTTATAGAGAAAAAGGACTTGAAAATGAATTCCTTAAGGTTGATATTAAGGATGACGGCAGCCTGAATATCTTTGATAAAGTTAGCGGACATACTTTTGCTAATCAGCATTATTTTGAAGATAACGGCGAAAGCGGCAATCCCTGGATTCACATGGTTCCTGAGCAGAATGAGATTATCACAACCCGGCGTAAAATTGCGGCCATTGAATTGATAGAGAAAAGCGAATTTTTAACCAGTTATAAAATAACACATTCTTTGACTATTCCGGTTGGCTTGGAAGGAGAAGAAGGGAATTATCGTCGGAGTGAGAAAACAACGAAAATGGTCATTGAATCGACGATTACACTGCGAAAAGGTCAAAGATGGTTAGATGTATACACACGTGTCGATAATCCCGCCGAAAATCATCGTCTGCGGGCATGTTTCCCTACCAATATTGCAGTAGATGTTTCTGCAGCAGAAGCTGCTTTTGATGTAATTGAACGTCCAATTATCCGCACACCGGATAATATTTATTATGGCCGCGAAAATCCGCAGTATCCCATGCACCGATTTGTGGATATGAGTGATGGCAAAGTGGGGTTGGGGATCATTAATGATGGTATCCGTGAATATGAAGCAGTTGATAATGATGAGAAGACTCTGGCCATAACTCTTTTCAGAGGTTTTGCCGCCACACAATCTCCGGTTATTGATCAATGGGATGTTTTCCCCGAGATGAAATTAACGCAGTCTCTCGGTATTAATGAATGGTGTTATGCTATCTTACCTCATCAGGGAACCTGGATAGAAGGTGATCTTTATAGAGAAGCGGATAAATTTCTTCTGAAACTTGAAATAGCTCAGGCCGGAAAAGGCGGCGGTACACTTCCAAAAGAGATGAGTTTTGTGGAGATCACTTCGGAGAAAGTAGCTTTTAGCGCGATGAAAAAATCAGAAGATCGCGATTCTCTTATCCTAAGATTATTTAATCCAACTCTGGAAAAGGTTGAGACAGAAATCAGATTTTTCAGTAATGTTCGTGAAGCATGGCTGACCAATATGAATGAAGAGAGAAGAGAAAAATTGGAGATTAGTGATAAAAAGGTGATCAGCCTGACTTTCGGACATAAAAAAGCACAGACAATAGAAGTAATTTTTGAATAAATTAATGGATTTTTAATGCGAATAGCTTATTTTGATTGTTATAGCGGAATTAGCGGAGACATGACACTTGGGGCATTTATTGATGCCGGTTTTGATAAAGAGTTGTTGTTGTCTCTGCCGGAAATGTTACACTTGCCGCAG
>JAUVIB010000120.1 GCA_030592985.1 Calditrichaceae bacterium
ATTGAAGAAGGATCAATAACTGTAGACGGGATCAGCTTGACCATCGCATCTATAGAGAACAATACGATAAAAATATCGGTAATTTCCCATACATGGAAGAATACAAACCTGCACTTTCTTAAAACAGGCGATACGATAAATATCGAAACAGACGTTGTGGCTAAATATATAGAAAATATAATAAAATATTCAAATAACACATCAGACTCACAGGTGTTCACAGATGAATGGTTTACTAAAATGGGTTACAAATAATGAATAAGTTTAATACTATTGAAGAAGCGATAGATGATATTCGTAATGGAAAAATGGTTGTTGTAGTAGATGATGAAGACAGGGAAAATGAAGGTGATTTAATTATGGCTGCTGAACTTGTCCGTCCTGATGATGTTAATTTTATTATCAGGGAAGCCCGGGGAATGCTTTGTGTAGCTGTCACAGAACAACGGGCAAAAGAACTGGATCTCCATCAAATGGTCAATGAAAACACATCATTGCATAAAACATCTTTTACGGTGAGCGTTGACGCCGTAAAAAACACAACAACCGGCATATCCGCTTATGACCGCGCCCAAACGATACGTACGATTACAGATCCACAAACAACTCCACAAGATTTAGCCAGACCAGGACATATTTTTCCCCTCATTGCAAAAAAAGGCGCTGTTCTACGACGTGCAGGGCATACGGAAGCAGCGGTGGATTTGGCCAGGTTATCCGGACTTCAGCCTTCCGGTATATTATGCGAAATTATCAATGATGATGGAACTATGTCCCGTGTTGATGACTTAATTAACTTTGTAAATAAATTCCAATTAAAAATAATTACCATTGAAGATCTAATTGAATTCCGCCGTAAAAAAGAGAAGCTGGTGGACTGTAAAGTTATTGTAAACATGCCGACTAAATATGGGATTTTCAAGCTACACCATTATGTTAATTTGTTGAATGAACATGAACACCACCTGGCACTTGTTAAGGGTGATATCACCTCCGATGAACCTGTGTTAGTTCGTGTACACTCAGAATGCTTAACAGGAGATGTTTTCGGTTCTATGCGCTGTGATTGCGGAGAGCAGTTGGCAACAGCCATGAAAATGATTGAGAAAAAAGGACGGGGCGTTATTCTCTACATGCGTCAGGAAGGACGTGGAATCGGTTTGACAAATAAGCTTTTAGCTTATAAATTACAAGAAGAGGGAAAGGATACCGTGGAAGCTAATGAAGCGCTTGGATTTAAAGCCGATTTGAGAGATTATGGAATTGGAGCTCAAATCTTAAGCGATTTGGGGATTACAAAAATAACATTACTCACCAACAATCCTAAAAAAGTCGTTGGCCTTAGCGGATATGGACTCGAAATCGTGGAAAGAGCGCCGCTTGAAATCTGTCCGAATCCAATTAATGAAAAATATTTAAAAACTAAAAAAGAAAAAATGGGACATTATTTATTTACTAAACAATCTTCGCATTATTAAAGCATTGTAAGCGAAAGAAAAGTTCATATTTTTTCAAGATTGTCATTCCTTCGAAATCCGTGTTATAGGCAGGTTAGAAGGAATCCATAAATCTATTTACTATGAAAAATAAATTACAGGAGCGGTTATGATAAAAAAACTTGAAGGTAAACTTACAGCAAAAGATAAAAAATTTGCCATAGTAGTGGGACGTTTTAACGAATTTATTTCCTCGAAATTAGTGGAAGGCGCAATTGATTGCCTGACCCGGCATCATTGTAATGAAGATGATATTACTATTGCGTGGACACCGGGCTCCTTTGAAATCCCGCTTATCGCAAAAAAACTAGCGGATAAGAATAACTTTGATGCCGTAATATGCCTTGGTGCGGTAATCCGTGGCAACACACCACACTTTGATTATGTGGCTTCCGAGGTGTCCAAAGGTATTGCCCAGGTTTCACTATCCAGCGGGACACCTGTAATATTTGGAATTATCACTTCCGATACAATCGAACAAGCTATCGAGCGTGCTGGTACTAAAGCAGGAAATAAAGGCTGGGATGCCGCTCTCTCGGCCATGGAGATGGTTAATTTATTAGATGAGATTTAACTAATATCCATTTTTTGTCATAAAATGCAGGTAACAGCGAATTAATTACATTTTGTATTATATGGAAAGGTCTACCTATGTCTGAAGTCGTCATGTATTCACGCAGTGAACCAACTATTGTTGAATCAGCTGAATTAGATATTGCCATAGAGCAGCGTAATAAATTATCAGGCAAGAAAAAGTTCCGACCACTCACATCCACCGAAATTGAACGGCTCGTAAAAAACAGCAATACAGCTCAGCACTGGGATACCGTACTGGTATCAGATAATTTTGATCCTTCTCTTGTTCGCCAGTGTAATTTCATCGGATTAGTGAGGCTTGGAGACCTGACACCTAACTATCTGGATTTTCACAAACTTCGATTACCGGTAGGTCTGGATAACTGCACCATAATTTCCTGTGATATCGGAGATAATGTGGCCATGAGAAATGTTCACTATTTATCCCATTATGTTATTGGATCTCAATGTGTTTTATTTAATATCGATGAAATGCATACCGTTGACAATGCAAAGTTTGGAAATGGTATTATAAGAAAAGACGAGAATGAAGATGTACGCGTCTGGCTTGAAGTGGCTAATGAAAACGGTGGTCGTAAGATTCTGCCTTTTCAAGATATGCTGCCGGCAGACGCCTATCTCTGGTCAGGATTTCGCGGAGATAAAAATATATCCGAAAAGTTTAAATATTTTACAGATAAACTTTACGACCATGATTTTTTTGATTTGGGATATGTAGGTGATAAGACGGTTATTAAGAACACCCGCATTATTAAAGATTGCCATATTGGAGAAAATGCTTACATAAAAGGCGCCAATAAATTAAAGAATCTGACAATAAAATCAAGTAAAGACGAAGCGACTCAAATCGGAGAGGGTGTTGAGCTTGTAAATGGCATTATCGGCTACGCTAATAAAATTTTTTATGGCGTAAAAGCAATTCGTTTTCAAACCGGACGAAATGTGCAAATAAAATACGGAGCCCGTTTAATCAACTCCTTCCTTGGAGATAACTCCACTATATCCTGCTGTGAACTATTAAGCAATATAATCTTCCCTTTTCATGAACAGCATCATAATAATTCTTTTTTAATTGCTTCAACAATAATGGGACAGTCTAATATTGCCGCTGGCGCAACCATCGGTTCCAACCATAATTCCAGAGCCGCTGACGGTGAAATCGTTGCTAAACGCGGATTCTGGCCGGGACTCGAAACAAATTTCAAACATAATTCCTTTTTTGCTTCTTTTACGATAATTGCTAAAGGAAATTATAATTCGGAACTGAATATCACCCTCCCTTTTTCTTTATTAAGTATAAAAAATGATGACTCCGCCATTCAGCTTTATCCCGGCTATTGGTTTAAAAATAACATGTATGCCTTAGCAAGGAATGTATGGAAATTTAACAAAAGAGATAAACGTATTATAAAAGAACAAAATATTGAATTTGACTTTCTGGCCCCTGACACAATAGAGGAAATGATTAAAGGAATCGATATCCTGTTTGATATAATCAAAATAGAATATAATTATTCCGGAAGTCTTAATGAATTTATTGAAAGTGGACAAAAAGATGAAAAGCCGTTTGTTGAAATAAATAATATTGTACACGGAAATAAAGCTTTCGTTTATAAACCCATTCAGGGAATCCATCTATATCGAAAAATGATACGCTTTTACGGTATCCGGGAAATGGTAAATGAGCTTTTAAAAAATAACATGGAAATGAGTTTACAAAAATTAAGAAAACAATACGTTCAATCTGACCGCAATTGGCATAATATCGGCGGACAAATGATAAATGATACGAATTTATCGAGCCTGTTTAATGATATAAAAACAGGTAAAATTAATTCATGGAAAGATTTACACGAGAGATATGATGATTTGCAGGCGTCATATCCCAATAAACGGCTCAACCATGGAATTCTCAGCCTGTTGCAAACAGAGGATAAAACTATTGACCAAATATCTGTTTCAGATGTAATTGTGTATTTAAAAGAACTGACGGTTACTGCCCAGGAACTTTACAATCTGGCCTACGCTTCACGCAAAAAGGACTATACAAACCCATTCCGTATTTCCACTTACCATTCAGAAGAAGAGATGGTCAATGTTTTAGGCCACATAGACGATAATTCATTTCTAAAGGATTATAAAACAGAGATGACACGCCTTATACAACAAAGTGAAGAATTAATGACTAAATTAGAAGAATTGGGGTAGGAGATATTACCAATGGCTAAAAAGAAAAAAATGATAAAATCTTATAAAAATCCGGATTTTTTAAACAGTTCAGATGCCCGGCCCCTGCGGATACTTTCCGAGTTTATCGAACCCCTTTCTCGGTTTAAGGAGAATGGTATAAGTTCCACGGTTGTATTTTTTGGATCAGCTCGAATAAAATCAAGAAATGAAGCAAAAGAGGAATTGAAAAAATTAGCAGATATTACTGAAAAAAATCCCACACAAGCGAATGAAGAATCCCTATCACTCTCCCGCCTCCATCTACGCCTATCTAAGTATTACGAAGACGCGGTTGAGCTTTCCCGATTAATTACCGGGTGGAGTTTAGAAAGTGGTAATGGTAAGCAGAATTGCTATATCTGCTCCGGCGGTGGGCCGGGCATTATGGAAGCCGCTAATAAGGGTGCGCATCTCGCAAAAGGAAAATCTATCGGATTGAATATTTCCCTGCCAATGGAGCAGGACCCAAATCCTTTTATTTCCGACGAATTAATCATGGAATTTCACTATTTTTTTATGCGTAAATATTGGTTCGCTTATATGGCCAAAGCGCTGATCATTTTCCCCGGAGGATTCGGGACATTAGACGAATTAATGGAATTGCTTACTCTTATACAAACCAGAAAAATTCTTAAGCCGTTACCAATTCTTATTTTCGGGCAGGATTACTGGAAAGAAATTATTGATTTTGAAGCTATGTCTCGCTGGGGGACAATATCGCAAGAAGACCTTAACTTGTTTCAGTTTGTTAATTCACCGGAAGAAGCTTTTAATATTTTAAAAAGCCATTTAGAAGGAAACTGTTAACTACATATGAATAAAATCACCGGCTTGTTCATAATAATCAAAAAACTGTTTTGATTTTAAATAACTGTTAATGCGCATATCCAGTGATTGAGGATCCCAGAATTGAATTCCGAATATATCATGCTCAATGGAATTAATAATATCCCTCAGTAATACAGCTATGGATAGTGTGAATTTATCGGTTATATCCACACCTTTAGGGATTTTAATTTTTAGTTCTGGTTGAATCTTTATGGAAAGAATATTTTTAAGATCGAAAAATTTGTCAAATTTACTAAAACTATGATCGATTGCAGTACGAAGCGTTTTTGAACCGGAAAAACGGATGATCTCCTGAAGCTTTTCTTCCAGATACTTTTGAAACAATTCTATAGAATCCTTTATTGACGGCTCTTCAAAAATCTCCTCTTTTTCATCACTCTTTTTTTCTTCCTTTCCGTCTTGTTCATCCTGAACCTTGAAAATAAGCGGTTCAATAATGAATTCACCCTTATCCCAGGTTAATATCTCATCCATTGCTTCATTTTCATTTTTTCCATTATAGTCTATTTTAACAACTTGCCCTTTTTCAAAAGAAAAAACAGCCAACTGTGTATTATTTCGAAGAATTAAATTTCCGGTTAAAGAATTCTCTTCACAATATTTTAACAATTTTATAATATTAATTTTATCTAATTTCCCTTTGGGGAAAATTCTATCTTTATAATACTTTTCTCTTTTCCTTAGAACTTTATTGGATGCAATAAGTCGTTCACTTAATTTATGGGTAAGAGATACTGTTATTGAGGGATTGTTTAAAATGAATTGGTCAAAATCATTTTTCAGAAGTTTAAGTAATTTTACATCTGTTTCGGCGACTATTGTAGCAGAACGCGGATCACCGGTTATTAATGACATTTCACCAAAATAATCACCTTTTTGCAAACAGGATAAGGTAATATTTTCCATTTCTTCGGGTAAACTGGCTAAAACACGTACTGATCCTTCCCTAATTAAATAAAACCCGTCTCCATCATCTCCTTCCTTAATGATAATGGAATCCTTTTCGAACGACACTTCCTCTAAATGATCGGAAATCCCCTTTAAATCTTTATCATCGATAAGGAAGAATAGGGGCATGTTTTTTAATTGCATTAAAATATCTTGAGTCATAATAATCGATTATTTTAAAATATTTACTAAATAGTTATAGTTAGTGTTTGAACGAAAAGTCACATTTTTCGTCATTTCGACCATAGGGAGAAATCTTAACTTTAACATTTACAATGATTTATAGATTTCTCGACTTCGCTCGAAATGACATTTTCCTCACTTTTCGTTCAGACACTACGTACACATTTATGTAATAAAACTACCGCAGAGCTGCACAAAGGATTCACAGAGCTGCTCAAAGATATATTTTATCTTAGTCGGATCACTAAGAAGGTGATTGTGATAAATTCTATTACTTGAGGGCAAATAGAAATATACAAAGAATCAATAATTTAACCGTCAAAAACCATTTCTGTAATTTTACAATAGCGCTGTTTTCTTGTGAAGCAGCTTTTTATAAACAATAGCAAAAACTATAATGCCAAAACAATCGGTTATCCAATCATTCACATCAGCAAATCTTCCGGGAACGAAGTATTGATGTAATTCATCCGAAAGCCCGAATGAAAATCCGATCAATATGGTAAACAGAAAATATTTATCATTTAACAATTTCGATTTCGCAGCCAGCATTCCACGGGCAATTAACATTCCAAGAAGACCAAATACAAAAAAATGAAGAAATTTATCACTATTGGTAAATTCGGGAAGTTTTAAATCTTTAACAAAAGCAGATTGAATAGTGATTACCAGCATCATGGATAGCCATGGTAGTTGATAAATTAGAAAGTTACTCATTTGCACTAACCTTTGATTTTTAATTAGTTTTCAACTGCTTTTTTTTCCATCATGATCAATAAAATCGGGAAAAGAATGAAAGGAGTTAAAAACGAATTTGATTATGTCCTACCCTAAAAATGATTAAATTTACAAAAAATATAAAATTGATGCAGATTTATTTTTTAAGTATTCAATATTCCTGATTTTTAGCCGATATTTAAGATATATAATCAAATAAATTAAAAATTGAATCACTGTTATCGGCTTACCGCCATTTCCAGTTTTCCTTACGCATGGAAGTTATTGTTTTATGATGTGTAATTTTATTGACATTATTATAACTACTTTATAAATTTATATCTTTATTGGAGAATAATATGCCTTTGCTTAAAAACGGAAAATATAGCTACATCTTTCCAAGTGATATTAATTATCTGGAAAAAGCAGAGAAAAAAATTGTCAAAGTGGCTCAGGAATGCTCCTTTGATGAATCGACAACGGATGATATTTGTATCGCGGCGACAGAAATTATAAATAATGCCATCCACCATGGAAATCAGGATGATCTTAAAAAAGATATTACACTTGTTATTACTTTTAAAAACAAAATATTAAAAATATCCGTTAAAGATAAAGGAAAGGGTTTTAATCCTGATGACATAAAGGATCCACTTAAACCGGAAAATTTATTAAGCGAAGGCGGGCGGGGAATATATTTGGTACATAAATTAATGGATAATGTGGAATATAATGTGTATGATACAGGAAGTGAAGTCATCATTGAAAAGAAATTATAAAACAGACCCTCTTTGTCTCCATTTACATACAATATAATAAAATTTTTTTATGAAGAATACAGTTGTTGTCGCTATGAGCGGCGGTGTTGATAGTTCCGTTGCAGCTTTTCTGTTAAAAGAACAGGGATATGATTGTATCGGAATAACCATGAAACTATGGGATTATGAAACAATGGGCGGGAATATTAACCATGAGAGCGGTTGCTGTTCCCTGGATTCTATAAATGATGCCCGTATGGTATGCGCAAGTCTTGGTATTCCGCATTATGTAATGAATTTCAGCAATGAATTTCACAAAGAAGTTGTAATTGATTTTATCGAGGAATATATTGATGGAAGAACACCAAATCCTTGTGTTGTGTGCAATACCAAGATAAAATGGGATACTTTAATTGAAAAAGCGTTAGAACTTGGAGCTGATTATATAGCTAC
>JAUVIB010000455.1 GCA_030592985.1 Calditrichaceae bacterium
AGGAAGTCGAAAGCCCCAAAAAATAATTTTTAAATCAGAAATATTGCCTGGAAAAATGGATACGATAAATATCGACTCATCAAGGTCTTTGGTAGCGGAATTAACAAACCGGTAAATATTACGTTGCTTTTTTTTAATTAAATTAGCTATGTTCACATAAACAATTTTAAATCATTAGGATAAATATTGGAAAAGATCGGTAGCTTAAACCTTTTGGATTATACAATTTTTATTCTGTACTTCTCCATATTGATCTATATGAGCTGGCGGTTAGGTAAAGGGCAGAAAAACCAGACAGATTATTATGTTGGTGGTAGAAAAATGCCCTGGTGGGCTATCGGTATCTCAACTGCTGCAACACAAACATCAGCTATTGGATTCATGTCTGTTCCTGCTTTTGTCGCTATGAGACAAGGCGGCGGCATGAAATTGTTGCAAGGGGAATTTATATTGCCTATTGCCATGATTTTTATTATGATCTTTTTGATTCCCTTTTTCAGAAAACTCGAATTGATCTCTGTTTACGAATATCTTGAGAAACGATTTAATCCATCCGTAAAATATCTCATCTCCGCTGTATTCCTGTTGAGTAGAGGATTGGCTACAGCCGTAGGGTTTTATATGGCAGGCATTTTATTATCAACCGTGTTTAAAATGCCTTTATGGGTTACTATTTTGCTAATTGGAGGGATAACTTTAATATATGATACGCTCGGCGGAATTAAGGCTGTTATTTATAGTGATATATTACAAATGTCCATCCTGTTAATGGGTGCAGTTTTAATTGCCGGGTATTCAATTTATTTAGTTGGGGGATTTGATTCTTTTAAAGACATTGTTGCCTTTAAAATGGCCGATCGATTACAGATACTGGACTTCAAGCATCATGGATTGGGAGACGGTGCTGAGTTTTCTTTTTGGCCGCAGATAATCGGGGGTTTTTTCATATTATCCTCCTATTATGGCTGCGATCAAACCCAAACGCAACGGGAATTAAGCGCCGCAACTCTGACAGAAACACGAAAATCATTGATATTCAACGGATTCTTTCGATTTCCTTTGAGCCTCTTATATCTCTTTATTGGACTTACTATTGGCGCTTATGCTTTTGAGCATGCCGATTTTGTAAATATTGTCAATTCAATGGGTAAAGTGGATTATATGGTGCCGGTTTTTATTATGAACAATATCCCGCACGGATTTAAAGCGCTAATATTTGTTGCCGTATTAGCTGCGGCAATGTCTTCGCTCGACTCGGCCATAAATTCCCTGAGTGCAGCTTCCATGCAGGATTTTATTAAACCTTTAGTATTAAAACAGAAAAAGTATAAGATCTCATTTTTGCGAATGAGTAAGATCAGTACGGTGATTTGGGGTGTTGTCGTTACATTATTGGCCTTCTATGTGGGAGACATCTCAGGTACCGTTATCGAATCAATCGGAATTGTAGGTTCGGCCTTTTATGGACCCATATTAGCGGCATTCATATTGGGCGTTGCCTTTAAGAGAACAACGGCAAGAGGGGTTTTTACCGGGATTGTTGCCGGTGTTTTGTTCAATTTAGTACTGCATTTATGGTTTAAGGAAATTTTTTGGTTGTGGTGGAATTGCTTTGGCTTTTTTGTAAGTGTGATCATTGCTCTTTTTGTAAGTTTTTTTGATAAACCGACTTCAGAAGATAAAATCAAAAAATACATTATTTGGAATACGAACTTATTGGAAGGGGAAAGAGCCTGGATCCCCACTTATATAATGCTGGTCGGTTATTTCTTTTTTATGATCGCCGTTGCCTGGTTAATTCCTTATTTCTTTCATGGATTTTAAAAGGAGAATGCCGTGAAATATTTGACACTCGTTTTATCGCTAATCATCTTTATCAGTTGTTCAAAGTCTTCTCAGAAAACAGATGTACAATTCAGTCTGCCCTTTAAGGAAATGAAAAGGGTTTCAGATAATCCCATTCTGTCTCCCTCAAATTTAGCCTGGGAATCCAAAGACCTGTTTAATCCAACTTCCATCGAAGTGGATGGGAAAATTGCCATATTATACCGTGCTGAGGATAGCACCGGTATTGGAATCTGGAACGGTACTTCCAGGATTGGACTTGCCTGGAGTGAAGACGGTATACATTTTAAAAGAGAAGAGAAACCGGTTTTAGAACCATCCGAACCTTATGAATTGCCCGGCGGCTGCGAGGATCCCAGAGTATTGAAAATTGAGGACACATTCTATTTAACCTATACCGCTTATGACGGAAAAACCGCCCGTTTATGTCTGGCGTCTTCAACGGATTTATATAACTGGATAAAACATGGCCCACTCTTTCCCGATCTTGAGTGGACAAAAGCAGGTGTCATTGTTCCGGAAAAAATCAATGGGAAATATTACATGTATTTCGGCGAACATGGAGTCTGGTTAGCTTCTTCTTTGGATCTTTTAAACTGGGAGCTGGTACAGGAAGATCATATTTTACCTAAACGCCAAAATATGTTCGATAGTAATATAACAGAATGTGGACCAACACCTATTATGACGGATCAGGGCATATTGATTATTTATAACGGAGCGGAAAAAACAGATCAGGGGCGCATCTACCGAACGGGATATGCTTATTTTTCCAAACAAGATCCCCAAAAATTACTATACCGCTGCAGCGAACCCTTTTTCTATCCAATGGAACTTAGTGAAAAGACAGGGCAGGTGGCAAATGTAGTTTTTGTGGAAGGATTAACTTTTTTTAAGGGGAAATGGTTCATGTATTACGGGATGGCTGACTCACATATTGGAGTTGCCGTCTCGCAATAAACAGAGGAATAGTTAATTATTTATATTAAGAGGATTATATATGCCCATCATCGGTCATATTATCTCTCATACACATTGGGACCGGGAATGGTTTTTGACGAGCAAATATACCGCCGAATGGCTGGTTCCGTTTTTTAATTCGCTTTTAACTATGCTGGATCAGTATTCGCAGTATTGTTTTGTATTGGACGGCCAGACGATCATGATCGAAGACTATCTGGACCAACTTCCTCCTTCAGAAAGATCACAATCCCAAAAGAAAATAAAGCAATATGTCGGCCAGTCAAGGTTGCAGGTCGGACCTTATTATCTTCAACCGGATTGGCGTTTGGTGAGCGGTGAATCTTTAGTGAGAAATATACTACTTGGACATAAAACGGCTAATAAGTTAGGCAATGTAAT
>JAUVIB010000196.1 GCA_030592985.1 Calditrichaceae bacterium
AAATAAGCAAATGAGGCGCCGATAATAAAACTGAGTGTAGCAAAAAATATAACAGGGATGGCATATTTGCGTTCTTTTTCCAGAAGCCCGGGAGCCAGGAAAGCCCACATTTGATAGAAAATATAGGGTAAACTAATGATAGCGCCGGATAGAATGGAAAGTTCTAATTTTATCATAAACATTGTTTGAACTTTCAATACCTGAATATTCATTTTATCCTGCAAATTTCTTGTGGGATAAAGAAGTATATCCAATAAATAATCAGAAAAGGAAAAAGCAATAACTGAGAGAACTAAGACACTGGCAGCTATTTTGATTAAGCGCCAGCGCAGCTCTTCCAGGTGGTCAAGGAAGGGCATCTCTACACCAAGAAATGAAGATTTCATTTTTCCCATAGGAATTTAACAACGCCTTTCATTAAAAAAAAAGTAGATAGTAATTTAATAAGCCTATATCATTCATATCATTAATAGTCAACAATAGTTCAAATAACATCCAATAGAGATGTTATCCTGCGGTTGTTTACAATTAAAATTTTCATTTATTAATAGAGTTGAAAACTTTTATTTAATTCACGAACACTCTGTCGGATATTTTCCTGTTCGTTTTGACTTTCTATATTTTTTAGAATATGATCAATGTAACTTGCGATTTGATTCATTTCAATTTCTTTCATTCCCTTAGTCGTCAAAGCAGCTGTTCCTAAGCGTATGCCGCTGGTTATAAACGGACTTCGTGTATCAAATGGAATCATATTTTTATTAACAGTGATTCCGGCTGCATGAAGTGCATTTTCTGCTGCTTTACCGGTGATCTCTCGATTAGTTAGGTCAATCAGAAAAACATGATTATCTGTCCCACCGGAGACAATATTATATCCTTTTTCAATCAGGCTTTGCGAAAGTGTTTTAGCATTAAGGATAATTTGTTTTGAATATTCTTTGAATTCTGGTCTTAGCGCTTCGGCGAATGCAACCGCTTTTGCAGCTATAATATGCATTAACGGTCCTCCCTGTATGCCAGGCATAACTGTGCTGTCAAGAAGTTCAGACATCATTTTTGTACGTCCGCTTTTAGGGGCAACAACACCCATTTTGTTCTCTGTGTTCTTACCCACCATAATCATTCCGCCGCGTGGTCCGCGCAAAGTTTTGTGAGTAGTGGTTGTGACAACATCACAATATGGGATTGGGCTTGGATGCTCGCCTGCAGCAATAAGACCTGCAGGATGTGCGACATCGGCAAATAGAATAGCGCCGGTCTCATCAGCAACATCTTTAAATTTTTCAAATTCATAATGGCGGGAGTAAGCGCTGGCTCCGACAACAATCATTTTTGGCTGATGTTCTTTAGCCAGTTTCGCAACCTGATCCATATCGATGCGGCCGCTATCTTTATCAACACCATAGGCGATAAAATTATAAATTTTCCCGGAAAAATTAACAGGTGATCCATGTGTTAAGTGTCCACCATGCGCTAAATTCATTCCGAGCACGGTATCGCCATGCTGCAGATATGTAAAATAAACAGCCATATTTGCTTGAGAACCTGAGTGAGGTTGAACATTAACATAGTCACATTTGAAAAGTTTTTTAGCCCGTTCTCTTGCTAAATTTTCGGCAATATCTACATACTCACAGCCACCATAATACCGTTTTCCGGGATATCCTTCAGCATATTTATTGGTTAATATAGAGCCATTAGCCTCAAGCACTGCTTTGGATACGAAATTTTCGGAAGCGATTAATTCAAGAGTATTATTTTGCCGGTCAATTTCTTTTAGGATAGAATCATATATCTCTTTATCCTGTTTTTTTATTGCATCTAACATAATATCTCTCCTATAATCCGGTTAATTGTGATATTAACTTTAACCGTGTTACATGACGGCCTCCTTCGAAAGAAGTATTGAGCCATGTGTCAACAATACTAATGGCTTCTTCTTCGTTTATAATCCTTCCTCCAAGACATAGAATATTAGCGTCATTATGTAATCTGCTTAATTTCGCCTGTTCAACGGTATAAGCCTGAACAGCGCGTATCCCTTTGATTTTATTAGCTGTGATACACATCCCGATCCCTGTGCCGCAGATAAGGATTCCAAAATCATACCCTCCGCTAGCAACAGAGACGCTTACTTTGTACCCGTATTCCGGATAATTAACAGAATCCATTTTGAAGGTACCGATATCACTAAAAGGGATATCTCCTTTTGCCAAATGCCTTTTTATAGCTTCTTTTAACAGATAGCCTGCATGATCAGCGCCAATTGCAACTTTCAATGGTAAAACCCCTTATTTTAACCAATCATAACAAGCGCTTTTAATTTTATCATTTTTATGCATAAACAAATCTTCTTTTGTAGGCAAAAAAGGTATTAAATACTTTTGTTTTTGTTTTGCACGTCCTTTATATGACGGGTCTTTTTGGGCTTTTATATATTCATTCAATGCTTTTTTGTAGACTAATTTATCTTCAAATTTTGACTTCCCGTTTCGTTTTTCCTGACAAAAGGAAACAGCGGTTTCATAAATTTCACCCATGGTAATATATGCCAATCCATAACCGGGTTTCGTTTTAAGCGCCTTGTTTATCCAGAATTTTGCCGTAGAAAATTGATTTTTTGATGTATATCTTTGTGCGATAAAAACCATATCTTCCACATCATTTACGTCAATTCCCACTATGGCTTTTAGATCATTAATGCAATTTTGAGTTTGATCTAAATTCTCATAGGCATTTGCTCTTAGTTTATAAGCTTTAATAGATGGTTTTTCTTTAATAACCTTGGTTAAAGGGCCCAATGCATCTTTATAGTTACCCGCCTGGACAGCGGCTTCGCCATATAATAATGCCATATTTATATCATCAGGATTTTTCTTATAAGCATTTTTATAGGCTTCAATACCTGCACCCTCGCCATGAAAATGATCTTTTATTTTAGCTAAAGTACTGGATTCTTCGGCGTCAGTCGGTTTCAACCGTACACAGCGTTCTTGTAAATTAATACATCTTTCATCATCCTGACTAAAATAAAGCTTCATAAGTGTTTTCAAATAACCGACATTTGTAGAATCATTTTCTACAAGTTTTTCGTAATGCGGAATAGCACAGGTGGTTTTACCTAATTTTTCCTGCAAAAATCCGGCATAATAATGCAGTCTAATTAGAGTTGGGTATTTCTCTAATCCACGATAGCAGGCTATAAATGTACTGTCAATTTTTTTCTCGGTAAAATAGATTTCAGCAATTTTACCAATGGATAATCTTGCGCGTTTCCCTTCGCTTAATAAAAATACCTTCCATAAATAGGGCAGGGCATCCCTATATGATTTATTTTTATAATGTTCATGCCCGAAATTATAAAGCATTCTAACATCAGCAGTACTGTCTTCCATTGCCATCGCATCATAAGGAGTAGTTAGAGTGTCCGGTATACATTTAATACTAACGACATCTTCATCCTCTAATTCATCATCAAATTGAGCAAATGCATTGGTGTTGATCGTAAAAGCTACAATTAATACAATTCCCAGGTTTTTAAATAATCTGTTCATGAGATTCTCCTATTCCGTTTATTCTTCAGGGTTATTAAACCAAATTTCTCCAACAGTTATGGAAAAGCTTAATTTCAAAAAGGTCTCTTCATATTTATTTACAGAAATATCACCACGACGCCCAATTACCGTGGCGAATTCCAATTTTGATCGTTCCCATATAAGTGGAAAAGACAATCCGAAAGATAGTCCATATTCCTCAATGCGGGCATTGTTACTTTTGTGCATCTTTTGATCATAAAAAAGCCCGCCTCTATATACAATTTTTCTATAATATTTATCAAATCTTTTACCACTGTTTTTACGCTCAAAACCCAAGCCTATTTTGTAATACGGTTTTTTATTATTATCGGATGATCCGTCAACAAGAAATTCTTTCTCCCATTCCTGATAAATCAAATCTCCACCAATTATCCAGCGCTCGTTAAGAAAATATTGCATTCCAAAATTATATTCGGTCGGAATAGTTATGCTAATTGTCGATTCTTGATTAATCTCCTCCGAATTAGATATAGCATTTCTATTTATCGTAAGGTCTATTTTTGGACGCCACCCGAAACCAAGTGTCACATCCTTTATGGGTGTTGCATTGGCACTGATAGAAAAACTTTGTCCTGATGTATAGCTATTCATATCTATTAGCAAAGATGTTTGTATGGGTTCAATAAACTCCAGACGATAATCTTTCTTCATATTACCAAAATTATATTCATAGGCTAAACCGATTCCGAATTGCGGGATAATCTGATAGGCAATATTTAAAAATGCTCTGCCCAATCCTCCGTGTATATATAAATATTCATCAATTTGCTGCCCATCAACCGTAATGGAATTTATAACATGTTGGTTGATTTGACTGGTCGGTTGAATACCGAGTCCAAATGCTAATTTATTTTTTATAATAGGAGCTGCCATTAAAATATTCTGAATATACCAATCATCCAGGATGTCATCTGTTTTTCCATTATAACTTGTAGTAAGATGATAATCAAGTCCAATTGAAAAAGTTGAATTTAAAATATTAGTCCACATTGAAAAATTTCTTGTATTGATATGAAATGAATCCGTCGAGGCTACTTCAAAAGAACGGCCCATTCCCGCGGTAGAGTATGGTACATAAAGATTCCCTAAGGTATTACATGATAAACCGAATTTTGAGGAAGCCGCCTGTAATACGGTCATAATAGTAAATAAATAGATAATTATAATTTTTTTAGTCATTTTATTTCTTTCTTAGCAACCAAAGCCGTCAATTTTAAAGTATTTGATAATTAGTTTTTCTTTATGAGGCGCTGTTTTTATACCCATAACACGTTCAACGGAAATACTCTGATTTTCCAATACATACTGTAGGAAAAACCATTTGTAATCTTTTTCTTTATTAATTATTTTCTGAATAATAAATTGACCAAAATTGATTTTATTACCGATATCAAGTTGGAGGAGATTCCCATCTTTTCCCATGATGATATTTTCTTTATAATTATAAACAAATCCTGAGTCAATGGTAAAGCTTGATAAATCATCCGTTGCTTCTGTAACAAGACGCAAATAAAATTCCGAAGTATGATTCGGATTGATTAATGTGTTAGTGCTATCTGTGTCTGCAAATAATTCTGCACTATAAATTAAAATTTTCTCGGGTAAGACAGAAAGATCAAATTTTATAAAGGTTTGCACCGGATTTCCGCTGGCAATGTATAGGTTTTGTTTGTTTTGAAAAAGACCGTTCTCATCCGGTGGGAAAATGGTAAGGTCATCTCCAATTATCAGTGTATCCCAAACCGCTGTACTGTCGGTTGATCTTTTAAAAATCAATTTTGGGGCATCGTTAGCACTGAAAGTGTTAAAAGAAGAAATTTCTTCAATTGATTCACCGCTTCCCGGATCAAGTGTAAAATAGAGTCCTGTTTGTGAAGAATCAGGTGTTGATTGCCACTCTTTAATCAGTTCACTATCTATGGGGATTTTATACTTGATTGAATCGCTTAAAGTAAAATCACCGGAAAATATTAGATCCCCGTTAGGTGTATAACTGCGCCAATAATCATCTTTATTTGCATCAAGATCCCACGGATCTTCAACTTTGTAAGCATTTACAGTTATAGATAGCTCATTACTTCCGAAAACACCTTGGCCTGTTAATTCTATATGAGCTGAATCGAGGGAAATAGTATCTGCCGGCAGAAAAACAAAACGTATTAAAAAATTAGCCGAAAACCCATCATATTTCCCTACCGATAGTTTTGATGAATAGGAAGTACGAACCGGTGGAGAAACTATGAATGTATCTTGAATAGCAATTAATGTATCAATTACATATTCGCCTTTCATTATTAATTTATCGTCAGGCGATGTTGGATCATCTGACGAACAAGAGACGATAAATAAAAGTATAAAGAATATAAAACCATTTTTCATATACAACCTTTTATTAAAAATAAGTAATTTACGGATTTGTATATTTTATGTCAATCTATATAAAATTAAAGTGGGATTAAAGTGAGATGTTTTTCTCCAATAAAAAGGAGTAGCAGTGTTTTGAGGCATATTTGTTTAAAATTACTTTCATGATTAGGTAACCAATAATTGTATTTATTATAAAACAACGCAAATAATGATAAATTGTTTCATTAAAGAAAAAAAGGATAGGGATAAGCAGTGACTTTCTTGGACCGCTTAAATAACAATTCTACCTGCAGATTAGTCCTTTTATAGCAGATTTTTTACATTAAATATCTATTCATCACTCACGAGTTTGTCGAATATATCAAGATATCTTTTAG
>JAUVIB010000041.1 GCA_030592985.1 Calditrichaceae bacterium
GCTGAAAAATATATTTTTAAAAACTCCGCAACAAGTAAATCTTTATCCACAATGCAACTCCTTCTTTAGGAAAATCCTTAAAATAATATGACATAAATTTAATTCAATTATTCATATTTTCAAAAAATATATAAGACATTATGTCACATACTTGCAATTACTACAAAGCCAGTAGTAACTATTAAGCATAAACCCTGTATAAACAATACGATAAAAGGGGAAATAATATATATTATAGTTTACATAATATATATTATACAACATATACATCTAATAAACATGATAATATATAATCTATTTCTATTTTAAATTGAGTTTTATGGAATTTGTTTCGTTATGTTATGGTTAAAATGAAAAACAGAACACAATATTTTAAATAAAATTTATGAATATCAAATTTCCGCTTTATAAAGCAGGATAATGTTTTTATATTTTAACTATATTTCATTCTGGTAATGTGAAATATTCAACACCGGGCTTCTTGGCAAATATTCCAGTTTATTGGGTCACGCTGATGCTCTGCTATAATGTGCGAAGTGTGCTATTCGTTATGTGTACTAAAAATAAAATTAATTAAAACAGACAAATTGATATTCCTATATAAAACAGATATCCACCCGTATTAAAACTTTTCCCTGCTAAATAACGTTGATGTCTAGAATAATTCGAGGTTACATAATAAGGTATTTTCACGTTTTCATAATTATAATTTGCTGCAAAAAAAATTGAATTTTGGTCTAAAATATTTTTGCTAAATGTAAGACCCAACTCGTATCCTAAGCGTAATTGTTCAGAAAATGGTGTTGTTAATTTATCATGATGGTTAGTTAAACCAAATTTAAAATCAAAAAAGAAAGAACGAATATATAGTCTTTTAATTATTCCTAAACCGTACCATGTACTTGATTCTTTCAATCCGGGTTGAGATTCATCTTCAATTTTAAAAGAAAATCTATTTATTTTTAAATATCCACCAAGATTATAAAAATTGGAAATAAAGGCCAACTCAACCCCATAATTAAAGATATAATTCTTGTTATAGTATTCTTTTTATACTTTAGATTCAGGAATGAAACTGCCAAGAGAAGGACTAATATATATATTTAAAGGTTGCGCATTTAAATATACATATTGAAAAATTATTGTGGTAATGATAAAAAGACTTTTTTTTGACATTTCAAAATCCTTATGATCATACTATAGTATAACTTTGAGGTAATTTCTTTTTTGAAGTCTATTTTTAATTTGCGACAATATTTACCAATTTTTTTGGAACAACAATAATTTTTCGAATAGTTTTATCACTTAATATATCTTTAATGCGTTGTAAATTTAATGCCATTTGTTCAGCTGCCTGTTTGTTTAAATTTATATCCGCTGAAATACGGTCACGAATTTTCCCATTAATCTGAATTACCCAATCAATCTCATTTACGGTTAAAAATTCTTTGTTATAGGTTGGAAATTCATTGTTAAAAACAGAAGGTACTTCTCCAATTTTTTGCCATAATTCTTCCCCAAAATGTGGCGTAAAGGGAGATAATAATAAAACAAGATTTTTTATTGTGGACTTTAATAATTCTTTATTATAATTTTTTTCATTTCGTGTTTGGGTATATTTGTACAATTCATTTGTCAATTCCATCAATCGGCTAATTGACGTATTAAAGTGAAATCTTTCCGTATCCTCAACAATACCTTTAATTGAGTTATGTAAAACTCTTCTAAGACTTTTTTCAGGCTCTTCAAAGGTATCAGTATCAGCACCATCATTTTTATAAAATTCATCGGTTGATTCTATTAATCTCCAAATTCTCCGCAAAAACCGATCCACAGCAGTGATTCCTGAATCATCCCACGGACCGCCATCAGTATATGCAAATCCAAACATTAAATAGAGGCGAAATACATCGCCGCCAAATTCTTTAATATAGGTATCAGGGTTTATTACATTCCCTTTTGATTTGGACATTCTATTGCCGTCTGGTCCTTTTATTACACCTTGATGGACTAAGCTTTTAAACGGTTCATCAAAGGATAGATAGCCAATGTCTCTCAAGGCTTTTGTTATAAATCGGGAATACAAAAGATGCATGGTAGCATGCTCGGATCCGCCAATATATTTATCCACAGGAAGCAATTTATTGATCAGTTCTTTATTAAACGGGTCTTTTTCATTTTTTGAATCCGGATATCGTAAATAATACCATGAAGAACAGACAAAAGTATCCATTGTATCTACTTCTCTTTTAGCCTGTTTCCCACAGGAAGGACAAGTGGTATTAACAAAAGATTCACTTGTTGCTAAGGGAGATGTGCCATGTGGATTGAAATCGACGTCTTCCGGTAACAGAACGGGTAATTGTTCTTCAGGAACTTTAACCTGACCACAATCAACGCAATGTATAATTGGAATCGGGACACCCCAATAACGCTGCCTGCTTATTAGCCAATCTCTAAGACGATATTGTGTTGTCCATTCAGCGCTTCCATTCTTTTTTAAATCATCGCCGATCTTTTTGCCGCCTTCAATTGAATTGAGGTCATTATAGGAACCGGAGTTAATCATTATTCCTTTATCTGTAAAAGCTTCTTTGAGTTCGCTATCGGCTTTCTCTCCTTTTTTAAGAATTACTTTTATAATAGGATGCTTAAATTTCGTGGCAAATTCAAAATCTCTTACATCATGGCCGGGGACTGCCATCACAGCGCCGGTACCATAAGTACTTAATACGTAATCCCCTATCCATATGGGTACTTTTTGATTATTTATAGGATTAATAGCATAACTTCCTGTAAATACTCCGGATTTTTCACGGGTAGTAGATAATCTTTCGATTTCAGATGATTTTAAAGATTGTGAAATGTAGTCTTCAACCTGAACCATATATTCAGGGAGTGTAAGTTTTTCAACTAAAGGATGCTCAGGCGCTAAGACCATATAAGTAACGCCAAACAAAGTATCCGGCCTGGTCGTAAATACTTCAATTTTCTCATCCGGAAAATTTATAGTTTGGAATTTTATTGTTAATCCCCTACTCTTTCCAATCCAATTTTCCTGCATCAATTTTGTTTTTTCAGGCCAATCAAGTTTTTCCAATCCCTCTAATAACTCATCAGCATAATCTGTAATCCTAAAAAACCATTGTGTTAATTTCTTTTTAATTACAGGAGTTCCACATCGTTCGCATTCTCCGTCAACAACCTGTTCATTGGCTAAAACCGTCTGATCTTGTGGACACCAATTAACCGCTGCTTTATCCCGATAGGCCAATCCTTTTTCAAAGAGTTTTAAAAAAAGCCATTGGGTCCATTTATAATAATCGGGATGACTGGTAATAACTTCATGATCCCAATCATACATTGCACCGATTTCTTTTAATTGTTCACGAATATAGTTAATATTATTATCGGTAGTAATATTGGGATTGACGCCGGTTTTTACGGCGTAATTTTCAGCAGGCAGACCAAAAGAATCAAAGCCCATAGGCTCAAATATATTATATCCCTGCATTTTTTTAAATCTAGCCCAGGTATCTGCCGGTGCATAATTAAACCAATGTCCCAAATGCAATTTATCAGATGAGGGGTAACTAAACATTACAAGAGTATATAGTTTTTTATCAAGATTAGTAGTAAAATCGGATTTGTAACACTCCTTCTCTTTCCAAAATTTTTTCCATTTATTTTCAATTTCATGATATGAAATAATCATAAGAATCTCCGAAAGGTATATAAAGTTACAATAATAATTTAGCGGTTATAAAGAAGATATAATGGGTAAAAAAATGTCGGGGCGAGAGGATTTGAACCTCCGGCCTTACGATCCCGAACCGTACGCGCTACCAGGCTGCGCTACGCCCCGAATTTCTTTAAGAGAGCTAAATCTAAACTTTATTTTAACTTAAGTCAAATTAGTAAACCATTAAAAAAAGATAAATTTATTATAATCATTCTTTTCCAAATCTAATTGAAATAAAAAATCCGAATACAAGTATGATAATTGCACCTATCCCATTTAAGTTAAACTCAAAGCCGGGAAATATTTGGTATATTGATCCGATTATAAGACCTAGTATGATAAACATCGTATTGGCAAAATGATGTTTTAATGCCCAGTTCATTATTTTTGCAAACACTAATATTCCAAGGATAACGCCAATTCCCAAAGAACTAAGTATAGATAATCTGGCAATTAATTCGCCGGTAAGCTGAAAGTTAAGTATTAGCTTACTGATCCCGCTGACAGCCGATAAGACAGTTGTATATGCTCCTAATAATATCAGGATAAAGGAGCCGCTTACACCAGGTATAATCATGGCCGAAGAAGCGATAGCGCCGCATACAAAATAATATATTATATCAATTATTGTCAGGGACATATTCCCGAAAGAAACAGTCTCAAAACCGCTAGATTCGGTTTGTAAAAGCGCTAAAATGATCACCAGTGATAATCCAAATAAAAAAGAAAATACGTTGGAAATATCAATTTTTTTTCTATCTATATTGTTCCAAATAGTGGGTATACTACCTATAATTAATCCAATAAAGAGAAAAATTGTGATTAATGGATAAAATTCCAATGACCATTTTAATACTTTTGCGAAAATAAGAATTGAAACAATAGAACCGGCAAATAATGTGGTTAAGAACCGGATATATTTCCAACGATTCACTTTATCCGTAATAAAATTTCCCAGCGCTTCCATTAAATCATCATAAATTGAAAAAACAACAGCAATAGTGCCGCCGCTTACACCCGGAATTATATTTGCGATACCCATAACTCCGCCAATTAAAAAAAGACGGATTGAATGAATTATTTTTTTATCAACCATACTATTTTACTCCAAAACGTAAAAAATATTTTAAATCCCTATGAAAGGAACAAATTTTAATGATTCTAACTCTATTTTTTTATATCCATTCTCATGTTTTGTATAAAGTGTCAAAATTTGTCCTTCTTTACCTCCAATAGGAATGATTAACTTGCCATTCATACTCAATTGGTTAAATAAATTTTCAGGAATAACCGGAGCTCCGGCTGTAACAATAATGGAATCAAATGGTGCATATGTTTGCCATCCTAAAGCGCCATTACCAATCCTTGCAACAAAATGATACTTCATACTACTTAATCTTTTCGCAGCGTTCTTCCCTATTTGTGATATTCTCTCAATTGTGAAAACTTGGGCGCCAAGTTCACATAATATTGCAGTTTGATAGCCGGAACCGGTTCCAATCTCTAATATTTTTTGTCCATATTCAACATTAATGGCCTGAGACATCAACGCTACAGTATAAGGATGGGAAATAGTCTGTTCAAATCCAATAGGAAGAGCTTTCTCATCATAAGCCTGATGTTCCAAGCCCATGGGTACAAAAAGATGGCGTGGTACACTCTCCATCACTTTAAGAACACTCTCATTTGTAATTCCCATTATGGCTAAACGAGAAACCATATTTTTGCGTTTAAGACGGTACATTTTTATTATATATTTCTTTAATAATCAGTTTAATAAATTTTATTGTGTCTTTATAATGATGAATATAGGAAATATTCTCATTATAGATGGTTGGAATATTGATAAATTGAATATCATAATTCAAATCAGCAGATCTTAAAATAAATTCACTTTCCAATTGAAATCCATCTTCTTTTAAGTTTATCTTATTTAAAATTTCTCGTTTAATAGCCCTGAACCCACATTGACTATCGAGGATATTTTTTCCTGTTATTTTTGAAATAATGAAAGAAGTTATACGGTTGGAGAATACACGAGATAATGGCATTATTTTGAAATTTTTATCACGGTTACCAATAATCAAAGGATATTTTTTTTTACTAATAAGGGATAAAAAATCAGGTATCGATTCAACCGGATGCTGTAAATCAGCATCAATGCAAATAAGATAATCAGAAAAACTAGTTTTTAAAAATATATTAAATCCTTGTTTGAGTGAATAACCCTTTCCCATATTTGTCTTATTAATTATAGTATAGCAATGGAATTTGTTGCTAATTACTGCAGTCGCATCATCTGAGCCATCATCTACAAGAAAAATATTTTTAGGTTTATTTTGTAATAAGTTAATTTTTTGCAATAAAACAGGAAGTGTTTTTTCGGCATTATATGCAGGTATTAAAATATCATATTGAAACATTTATAAATATTTTTCTCATTAGAACAGTAAGTATCATTAGAAACAAAAATGGGGATCTAAAATCCCCAAAATAAAGTCGGAGCGACTGGATTTGAACCAGCGACCCCTTGAACCCCATTCAAGTACGCTGCCAGACTGCGCCACGCTCCGAACAATAATTTAATTTAAATTCTACCAGGATTAAATGCAACCTAACTTTCTAATAATTCAATTATTTTTTTTATTTCAATAATTATTTTTTTCTTAAGATCAGGATATTCCTTTAACTTATTTTTTAGGGGCATTATATTCTCTTCTTGTTTGAACTTATGTATAGCGCCTTTTATGGTATATCCTTGATTATATAGTAGATCTTTAATAATATTAATTGTTTTGACATCCAATTCTGAATACTGTCGATTGCCACCATCAGATTTAACAGGGTTTAAATTATTAAAAACAGTTTCCCAATATCGTAATACCGATTGGGGAAGTTCTGCCATCATGGAAACTTGGCCGATTGTATAGTATAAAGGACGCAATAGCACACTCCTATTTTAATTAAGTACTTTAAGTTAATTAAAGTACTTAATTAAATGCAAGTAAAAAAAAGAGATAATTCTTTTTGCAGATCATCTTTATTGATTAAAACTGCATTTTGTTTACTTTTTGGAAATTTGACAATTGTCATTCCATTGGAATTTCCTACTTTTTCCCAATTGGAAATACTGTCAATGATGATGTAAAAGCTATCTCTGTTAATCGTAGTATTTGATATATTTTGAATCAAAGGATGAAACCGTAATTTATCATAAAGCATTTTAGTAATTAAATTTAAGTTGTATATATCAAGATTTTTATTTATTAGTATTAATAATTTGTATCTCAATTCGGAAGTATGTAGTTCTCTTATACCATTAAGAATACCACTATCTTTATTTAATTCAAAAAAAGCAGGATTAAATTTTGATGCTGATGCTTTAAGAGTTAATTGATCCGTGTGTGCTGTAATATATTCAGAGTCAATTTGATTCGTAGATATTTTCCGGTTTTTCGCTGATTTATTACTTGAAACATTAAAATTTTCAATTATTAAACCGTTACCCGCTATACCTATTCCCTTTAGATATACTTTATTGATTGATTTATTAATACCGGTAAAAGATAAGCCGTATTTATCAAATACATCTAAAGCTGCAATATTCCCATCTACCTTATTTTCGAGATTGAAAGAAAAATATTTTTTGTCATCAATACTAATTGAATTTCCATCAACTGATATAAAATAAATATTTTTATTTATATTAAATGATATTTGCCATCGTTTTTTCTTTAATATAAATTTAATTTTGCACTCATTATATTGAATAAAAAATTGTTTCCATATTAGTGGTAATATGATTGAAATATTATTAACTACAATTGATAAATAATTAAATTTAGGATGAATTAATGGTGGAGAAAATAATTTAGGACTAACAATTATAGTATGATCAGCTAATTTGTAAGAAAGAATAACGGATTTATCAATTTTAAAATGAGTATTTGATGATTGGTGGGAAAATTGTGTGAAAAATTTCCCGTAATTTTTATATACACTGAATGTGGCATTTATACCGGGAATATCCAATTGATTAAAACTATCTAAACTATTTATTGAAGAGAACATCCATTTATTCAGTAAAATATATAGATTTAAATGACATTTCAAAGAAAACAGTAGTTCAATGACATTTAGTAAATCTTTATCAAATAAATAGTCTTTAATTTTTTTAAAAAGTATTGGATACCAAGCAAAATTTTCACGTACAGCAATGAATAGCAAGGAAATATATTTATCCGGATCTGAATTTAATTCATCAGAAAAATAATATTCACGAGCAGGAGAATAAATATCCTGCCAACTATTTTGTAATAATTTATACAATTCATCTTTTTCTAAAATGCCGAATATATATTCATGGAATAATGAATATGTTTTATTTTTAGAGGTATTATAATCCGGAGAACTCATTGATTTAAATTTTTGATTACATAAGTGAAAATAGTCTAAAGATAATATATTTTCATTTGAATATTTAGCATAAAAATCGTTTAATTTATCATTCCAATTAAAATGTAAATAAATTTCCTGAATCCAAAAAAAGTAATCTGATAGTTCAAGAGTTCTATTTTTTAAAATTGGTTTCATTAAAGCCCAATTATTATCAATTTTATTTAATAAATTTGGATTACGCGTTTTAATATGCCTGAGAGGATGAAAATTGATTTCATTGTCATAAATATTATTTAAAAAAGCAGGAATTTTATCTAATTTTTCAAATAATCTATCTTTTGATATGAGATAAATAGAATCAGTGGAAAGATTTAATATTGTTTCAGATTGATTTTTTAAACCATTTATATATAATTCTTTATGAATATTAATTTTTAATGAAGGACTATCTTCCTTGTTTTCAAAAACAAGAATTATGATATCAAAATATTCAATTATAGTAACGCTGAAAAAAGAATTTTCGGCAACAAAATGATATATCCTTGTTTGTGGAATTCTTGCAGAGGAAATTTCAAATGGTGTTTCTGAATCAAACGATATATATTTATTCCTGCTGCCAAAATAGGTAGTATGTAAAGTATAATTCGACTCAATCGGTATCGATTGACTATTAAACTTCTTTACCATCCCACGGTTGACAAATTGTCGTATTTTTAAAATTATGTTTATAATATTTACACCCATGAGTATCACTTTAATTCACAACTAAATTAAAAGAGTAACCTCTTAATATCAACATAAAAGATAAAAAGAATTAAAGTTAATAAAATAGCCATCCCAATTTGTTGAACCTTTATCCTTACATTCATTGGGATTTTTTTGCCGATAATAGCTTCAATAATTAGAAAAACCAGATGACCGCCATCTAAGGCCGGAATAGGTAAGATATTAAAAAATGCAAGAATGGCGCTTAATGCGGCAATTAAATATAAAAGTTGTGTCCAGCCGGCAGCAGCAGCGTCTCCTGCCATTTTTGCGATCATAATAGGACCACCGACAACTTCTTTTGCCGATTTTGCACCGGAAATAACCCACCATAAACCTCTTGCATTCAGAATAATTAAATTATAAGTATTATCAAAGCCGCTTAAAATTGCTTGCCCTAATCCTACATTTCTGTGTTCATAATAATAACCAATTCCAATTTTCCCAACTGAAATATCTGAGTCTTTATCATCCTTTTCTTCAAAAGATTGCGGAGTTATCACTCCTTTTAATGTATCTATTCCTCTTAACCAGGTAATATCTAAATTTTCTCCAGGATTGGCTCGAATAACATCTGTCATCTGCTGCCAATCTTTTATGGGAGTATTATCAATAATAATAATTTCATCTGATTTTTTTAGGCCCAATTCCTTAGCAGGCATATCAATTTGAATCATTCCAACTTTAGCGGGAATCAATGGATCAATATCAAGATATTCGCCTTTTTCATTATGAAACCACTCTTTTTTATACTTCAGAGTTATTTCTTTTCCATTTCGCAAAATTTCAAATGCAATATCCTGATTTAAATTTTCCACAAATTGAGATTGGACATCATTCCAGGAATGTACTGCTACACCATTTATGGAAATGATGTTATCATTTACCGCAAAACCAACTTTTTGGGAAACACCATTTTCTCCAACGATTCCAACCTTAGTATAAGGTAAAATTCTTTCACCTTCAGAATAAGTCAAATATGATAGTAATAAAACGGCTAATATTAGATTCATTATTACGCCGCCGGATATAATTACAATTCTTCGCCATACAGGTTTTGAGTTAAACTCATAATCTTCGCCGGTAATCTTATCATCCATGCTTTCATCGACGAATCCGGACATTTTTACAAATCCACCTAATGGTATTGCTCCAATAGAGAAATTGGTTTCACCGATTTTTTTTGTGTAAATTGTTGGAGGGAATCCTATTGAAAACTTCTCTACTCTAACGCCCATCCATTTTGCTGCTATGAAATGCCCTAACTCATGTATTATCACTAATACACCAAAGACAAAAATAATTGCAAAAAATGTTAACATATTGTTATCCTATTCTATTTCAAATGATTTTTCATATATTTTAATTTTTTCAAGTTCAGGATTTGTTATATTTTTGTAATAAAACATACCTGTAAAAATATTTTGAAACTGCTCTATAATGCTATTCATTAAATAACTTTTATTTATTGGATCATTAGGAACAATATCTTTTAATGATACTGAATTATCCTTTAACATATTTTTATAATATTCCATTTCCTCTTTATTATAATTTAAAAAATTAACAATTTGAAGCTGCTTATTGGAAAATAATATTGATCCATGTTGTAAAATAGTTGCAGGGTAAAGGCGCTGCGCGCTTCCGACCACTTTTTTATTTTTATATTTTATTTCAGATTTTGCAGTTCTATTATAACATATATCGGTTTTAATTTCCTTTTTAGAGTCTTCCAAATATACGTTATACCCCATTTTTATTAGAGAATCGGCTATTATTTTGTGAATTATTAAATATAAATCGTGATGGTTTAATATATTCTTTGAAATAACTATCGAATATGTAAGCTCCTCACAATGAAATACAGCGCTACCCCCAGTTGGTCTTCTGATAATATCAATATTTTCCGCTTGAACACCAGGATTATTTAAAATGTTTAATTCCTGATGATAGCCCAATGAAATACACTCTGGATGCCATCCATAAAATCTAATAACAGCCTCTGAAATCGAAACATTTTTAGCCGCAAAATAATGATCAATTGCCATATTAAGCTTACCGGACAAAATCGTGTATGGGATAACTCGGATTTCATTAATTTTCAAAGGAAGTGAGTCTTTAGCGAATAATTCCACGATCGGACTCATTTAAAAATTTTACTAAATGTTTAATTTGAGGTATGTTTTCAATGTTATTATTTATTTTTTCTATTGCTTCTTTGAGTAATAGGTTTTCTTCATATATGATCTTATAGGCATTTTTAAGTAAGTTAATAGTTTTTTTATCAAATCCCTTTCTTCTCATACCAACAGCATTTAATCCGGCAAACCTTGTTGGTACACCGGTAGCAAGAATATATGGTGGAATATCTTTGTTTACTCGTAAGAGCCCACCTAAGAAACAATGTTCTCCAATATGCACAAATTGATGTATTGCTGTCATACCACCTATCCCGACATAATCCTCTATAACAACGTGACCACCCATATTAACTGAATTAGCGATAACAACATGATTTCCGATTTGACAATCGTGAGCAATGTGTGAATAAGCCATTAAAAAGCAATTTTTCCCTACACGGGTATAAATACTATGCGTTGTACCTCTATTAAGGGTCGCATATTCTCTAACAGTTGTGCCATCACCAACTTCGAGGAATGTTTTTTCATTTTCAAATTTTAAATCTTGTGGATCTGTTCCAAGAACTGCGCCTTTATGGATAATACATTTTTTTCCAAGTCGGGAACCATTAGCAATAAGTACATGTGAATTAATAGATGTATTATCACCTATGATAACATCTTCTTCAATTATTGAAAAAGGCCCTATTGTTACATCTTCGCCAATTTCGGCTTTATTAGAAACAATAGCGGTTGGATGTATTTCAACCATGGTTGTCTATCTCCTCTATTATTGGTCCGCGATTGCTGCCATCATTTCTGCTTCGCAAACTAATTGACCTTTTACGTAAGCTTTTCCGGCCATTTTAAACGTTGTTCTTCTGTTTTTCAGCATTTCCAGCTCCATAACGAGTTGATCACCTGGTTGTACTGTTTTACGAAAACGTACCTTATCAATACCCAGAAAAAAAACTAATTTATTTTCAATATCTTGCTGATCGTTCAATAAAAGAATTCCACCTACCTGTGCCATTGCTTCGACGATTAAAACGCCGGGCATTACCGGTCTTTGTGGAAAATGTCCCTGAAAAAAAGGTTCATTCGTAGTAACATTTTTAAGGCCAACCGCTTTTTTTCCCGGTTCAAAATCTATTATCGAATCCACTAACAGGAAAGGATATCGATGGGGTAAAATGCGCTTTATGGCATTAATATCAAATACTACGCCCTTTGTATCAATATCCTGATATTTTCTTGTAATTTTTTGTTTTTTATATTTTTTACGAATGATTTTAGCAAATTCTATATTATTCTGATGTCCGGGACGGGCTGCGAGAATTTGGCCTTTAATATTGACCCCAACTAAGGCTAAATCACCTATTAAATCTAATAATTTGTGTCGGCATGGTTCATTTTTATAACGTAATTCCTTATTATTGATGATTCCATTTTTTCCCAGTGTAATATTCTCATCAATATTAAACATCTTCTTTAATCGTTTAATATCATCATTATTTAATTCCCTATCAACTATAACGATTGCAGATTCGAGGTCGCCTCCTTTGATTAATTGCTGATTATAAAGCATTTCTACTTCATGAAGAAAACAAAAAGTTCTTGCAGGAGCAAACTCGGAGATAAATTCTTTTTCCATTGAGAATAATCCTGAATGCTGACTACCTAAGGCAGGATTTTTATAATCGATCATAACTGTAAGACGATAATCATTAGTCGGTAATGCTGCATATTCAATACCGCGACTTTCATCCACATAAGAGATAGGCTCGTCAATTATCACATATTCTTTATCTACTGCTTGTTCTTCGATACCGGCTTGTAACAATTTATTAACAAAAGGCATAGCCGAACCATCACCGATCGGAGGTTCATTTGCATTGATTTCGACTAAGACATTATCAATTTCCAAACCAACAAGGGCTGCTAAAACGTGTTCAACCGTGTGTACAACACTTTCACCATTTTTTAATGTAGTTCCACGTAAACTATCCGTTGAAGTATCTTGCACAACATATTCTACAGTAGCAGGTATTTCGGCTGCACCATCAATATCTGTTCTTAAAAATCGTATGCCAAAATTTTCACCTGCAGGTTTAAAAATTAGCTTCGTTATATTACCGGTATGTAATCCACGGCCTTCCAGTGATATTTCATTCTTTATTGTTCGCTGTTTTTGGGTCATTTGCAATTCTTTTATTTTTCTTTTAATTTTTCTTTTAATTCAATTATTTCATTTTCCAGAGAATGTAATTTTTTTACCATATCAGGCAAGTGTCTTAAGCTAACATCAATTCTTTTTCGTTGCATAATTGGAAGCGCTGGAGTGCCAAAGACGATTGAACCTTCCGGAACATCCTTGCTAATTCCACTTTGTGCAGCAATAACCACATTATCCCCAATTTTAAGATGACCGGATATACCAACTTGACCACTTAGCGTGACATGTTTTCCTATTTTTGTACTTCCTGCAATACCTGTTTGAGACACAATTACAGTATTCTCACCAATGGTAACATTATGTCCTATTTGTACAAGATTATCAAGTTTTGTACCTGAGCCAATAATTGTTGAGCCAAGAGTTGCTCTGTCAATTGTTGTATTGGCTCCTATTTCCACATCATTCTCAATTATAACATTACCTAATTGTGGTATTTTTTTATATTTTTCACCCACCGGGGCAAAGCCAAAACCATCACTTCCTATAACACAGCCATTATGGAGAATCACTTGGTTCCCAATAACACAATTATCTCTAATTGAAACATTAGAATAAAGGATACAATTAGAACCGATTGATACATTTTTTAATATTACAGTTCCCGGGTGAATAATTGTATTTTTTGATATTGATACATTTTGACCAATATAAACAAAAGGTCCAATTGTTACATTATCTTCTATGATAGAAGAAGAATCAATATTAGCTTTATCTGATATGCCTTTAAACTCTTGAGCTTCATCCTTATTAAACAAATTAAGAGTCATCACAAATGCAATATAAGCATTATTCACCAAAATATGCGGAATACTTAGATCGTCGATTTCTTTATCAACCAGTAAGGCAGCGGCATTTGTAGTATCGA
>JAUVIB010000488.1 GCA_030592985.1 Calditrichaceae bacterium
GTATAAATTTTTTTAAAATCAAACTGCTCATAAACGGATTTCATTAACGATATTATAACCTCTAATTGCAAATCCCCAATACTGCCTTCATGTGTATATGGCCTGTTTTCAGGACAAGCAAACTTCCCCTCGGCAATATCGTCAGCAACCCTTTTATAAGCATCACGAAAAGAGGCTCCATTCATAACCAGATCATCAACCGCTTCCACACTAAATATATATTTATACTTTTTATCTTCAAGGAGACCTTTTTTTACCTCTATCTGTTTCAATGAAAATATGGTAATATCAAGACAATCTCTTATTTCAAAAAGAGCAGGCACAAACAGCTCTTTTATTAATTGTAAATCACGATGATAACCGCTAAGCAAATTGGTTGTGATCATCGAAATTTCGTTGGGTAATGCTTTGATCTTATTGCTTTTAGCCCGTAATATTTCAAATACATCCGGATTTTTTTTATGAGGCATGATACTCGATCCGGTGGTCAGACTATCCGGAAATGAAATAAAGGAAAAATTCTGTGAAAGAAACAGAATAACATCATTCGCCAATCGCCCGAGTGTTTCGGCAACTGAAGAAATGGCCTGTGATACGATTCGTTCACTTCTGCCCCTGCCCATCTGGGCATATATGGAATTATAATTCAAATCGTCAAAACCCAGCATTTCGGTAGTCATCTTCCTATCCAAAGGAAAGGATGAGCCATATCCGGCAGCAGAACCTAAGGGATTTTTATTGATAATATTAAAAGCTGTTTGCAATTGCATCATATCATCAATTAAACTCTCGGCAAAAGCGGAAAACCACAACCCGAAGGAGGATGGCATGGCTACTTGTGTATGGGTATATCCGGGCATCAGCACATCTTTATATTTTTCCGCCAAATCAATCAGCAAATCAAACAATTCTATAACCACACCACTGATTTCCTGCAGTTGACTACGCATATAAAGACGCATATCAAGAATAGCCTGATCATTACGCGAACGTCCCGTATGAATCTTTTTACCCGAATCTCCTAATTTCTGTGTTAGCAATAATTCTACTTGTGAGTGAACATCTTCCACACCGGCTTCTATCGTAAATTTACCGTCAACGATATCCATATAAATAACAATCAATTCTTTATGCAGAGCCTTTAATTCATCTGCCGGTAAAAGCCCCTGAGATGATAGCATTTTAATATGCGCTATTGATCCTAAGACATCAAATGGAGCGAGATGAATATCAAGTTCCCGGTCTTTACCCACCGTGAATGTTTCTATCTTTTCTTCAAGGGCGATATTTTTTGCCCACAATTTTTTATTAATCGTATCGCTCATTTTAATTTCCTGTTAGAAATTTTTCAAGTAAAAAAATATACGTTTGAATACCATGTTCTACTTCATTTAAATAAACATATTCATCAGATGTATGAGAACGTTCAGACATTCCCGGTCCTATCTTGACTGATGGCGCCGTGATAAATGTCTGATCAGACATGGTCGGTGAACCGAAAACCTCCACGCCGTTCTCTTTGGCAATTTTAACCAAAGGATGATCTTCCGACATATTTGAAGGATTCAGGCTCAATGACGGTTCGCCGAAATCACTTGTAATATTCTTTTTAATGATATCAAGCGCTTCTTCATTGCTATAGACGTCGGTAGTACGGATATCGACAGTAAAATCACAGCGATCAGGTATAACATTATGCTGAGTTCCGGCATTAATCATGGTAACTGTCATTTTTACTGGTCCTAATATAGCTGATTCTTTATCGAATTGGTAACTCCTGAACCATTCTATATCCTGCATAGCTTTATAAAGTGCATTATCACCCGTATTGCGCGCCGCATGACCAGACCGTCCCTTTGCCTGGCAGCGTAAAACGATCAATCCTTTTTCGGCTATTGCCATCTGCATTCCGGTAGGCTCTCCAACAATAGCAAGATCAATACCACCAAATTCAGATAAAAGCAGGCGGATGCCGTCCTTACCGGAATTCTCCTCTTCTGCGACAACAGAAAAAATAATATTATGATTCAAATTTTCTACCGCATAAAAATATATAAATGTTGCCAGTAAAGAAACCAACGAAGCACCGGCGTCATTACTGCCCAAACCATATAATTTATGATCAAATACCACAGCTTTATAAGGTTCTTTTGTCCAGCCGGCATTAGGTTTTACGGTATCAATATGGGAATTCAAAAGAATCGTCGGTCGGTTTTTATCAAAATACTTATTATAAGCATAAATATTGTTTTTAATCCGGTTTGCCTTAATACCATACTTACGCAGATAAGCTTCAATAATTTCAGACGCTTTCCTCTCCTGTCCACTTAAGGATGGTGTATTTATCAATCTTTGCAGATTTTCGATACTTTCATTAATTAGTTGATTAAGCATATTTTTTCTTTATTTTTGAAGTAATTTGTCCGGCTAAAAATACTTAACTATGTTATTCCCACCGTGTCATTTAGATTCCGTAATTTAGCGGAAGAGAAATCTTATTTGATCATAATAGTAAGATTTCTCATCACAATAAAATTGTGAATCGAAATGACAATTTTACAACTGATTATTGGTAGTTGATCATTGGATATTTGCATCTTTCTAATCCAACTATTTAGTGTCTGAACGGAGAGTGAGGAAAATGTCATTTCGAACGAAGTCGCATGCCCGTCTCTGACGCGGAGAAATCTATAAATTATTGTAAACGTTAAAGTTAAAGATTTCTCTCTATGGTCGAAATGACGAAAAATGTGACTTTTCGTTCAGGCACTATTTAGAATA
>JAUVIB010000344.1 GCA_030592985.1 Calditrichaceae bacterium
AAATAGTAATTTATTTATTAATCTATATTTATTTCAATATTATTTCTACCTCTTTATTATTTAAATTTCTACTTTTAAAAGCAAAAACTTTCCTTTATTAAAAATTCCAGCCCAGAATTGCATATAACGAGCGGAGACTATGGTCAGTGGTGAATAACAAAGCTGGTAGGCTTTGGAAGTACCATTGAGCTTTAGACATTGATCATTTTATTTATATGTGTTTTTCCAGCTTTACTCTCACTTCGTTCTCGGACAGGTCCCGACCTGTCCCTACATAGTAATTAATCTGTACCCTCATGTGATGTATTTTTTATGTATCCTCAATATTCATCTATGATTATCAGTAAACCGATAAATTTATTTTGCAAATCAAATTTATCGCATTTTTTAGAAAGCCCATCATTCTTTTACCTCTTAGAAAAAAATATTTTTTGAATTACGGATAACGTTAAGTATATGAAAAGTAAGCGATTTCGGGGTACAAAATCTTCAAATTAAAAGAATGCTCAAACGGGTTACAAATCTTAATTTTACAATTATCTCGCTTATTTTTTATATACATTGTTATGTGCTGATTTTTTTTATTATGCCATATTTAGCATATTTCCCCCCTTTTTCTATTGCCCAAATAACATTTCCATAATCAAAATGCCAGTATTCCTTAGGGTCAACTACAAAACCTTCTTTATCAAAGAGATTGATAAGAATTTCTCTGTTTTTTCTCACTTGCGGTGTAATATCAGGATGGAATGGATAGCAGGTTTTATTAAGTTCTAAATGTAGTCCGTCATTATTTCCAAAGTCCATAACACAATTTTTCTTCAAATCATAGATTAGTGCGTCCACAGCCCCACCTGTAGAGTGCATTGATTCTTCCTCAGGAGCAATGAAATATGAAACTATTTTACTAATTTCTTTTAATGATTTATTGGGATGCTCTTTTTTTATAATCTTAATTCTTCTATCCCGCAAAAGTTTTTGGTGTGCAAAACTTCTCCATACGGAACGAATGATTAATTTTTTATCTTCCTTATCCAAAATTTTGCTTATTCGCCCTATTTTTTCAAAAACAGCTTCTCTAACCAGATATTTGTAATCCTTGTAAAAAGATGGTTCAAACATTAAATTGAAATTTGATTCTTTTAAACTGATTAACAGAGAATGGTCGTCTTTAATGATAATAGTTGGAATGAGCTGCTTTTGGAAGCGGTCTAATCGTTCGACTAATTCGCAATATTCTTTTGCTGTCATAAATTTTTATAGATTTTGATTATATACGGTGAGGTCATAGCTGAAAGTAAAGCTCCGTAATTGAAATTAAACTCAACAGTATCACCTACTTTGATTTCTGATTGTTTGGCATCGATAATGATATGATCGCTGCTTGACCCGAGAATATCAATATCCAATAAGGGCGTTAATCCTGAAACTAAAACATCCTGTAATCCAACTCCGAGTAATACTCTCCTCATTAAACCAATATCATGAAATTTTGGAATATTTCCAAATGCATCCTGATAAACATCGCCATAAGGCAAGGACGGCTTTATTTTTGATTCAATAACCTCTGCAATCAAAGTAAAAGCATCTGTAAATAGTCCGTTAATTGTTTTTCTTTCAAGGGTTTCACAACCCAAAAATATTGATTCACCAAGTCGTAAATTGTTAATTCTGCCAACATCTTTCGTCGACATAAACCAATCATAATTGGCTGAATTTCCCCCGGAAACAAACTCTAATTTTAATTTAAACTTATCTTCAATACCTTTTGCAATTGAGGATAAATACTCCATTTTTTCATCATTGGGTTTAATACCGCCAAAGCAAGCTAAATTTGTTCCGATACCGGCAAGCTCAATTCCTTTCAATCCGATCACCTCATTAACAGTATTCTCCAAGTCGGATGGCATAATTCCCTCTCGTAAATCCCCCAATTCCACCATCAATATAACTTTGTGAGTGATACCTTGCTTTACGGCATATTTTGAAAGTTCTTTGATTACAGAAAGCTCCGAATTGAGACTTATATCTGCATATTTTACGACTGATTCAGATTGACTCCATTGGGTTCTTAACAGAAGAAATTGTGCATGTATATCTGCATTATGCATCTTTATAATATTTTCGATTCTTGAATCGGCGAGAATATTGATATCACTTTTTACCAAAACTTTTGCAACGGCAGGGGCTCCGCAAACTACTTTTGTTACGCCAATTACATCAATACCTTTTGAGCCATAAAGTTCTTTCAATATTTTTGCGTTATGAGCAATTTTCCCCAAGTCTATCTCTATTCTTGGTCTTATCATGTTAATTGAACTCACTTTATAATTTCGGGAAATACTTCAGATATTTTTTTAATTATTTTATCGCATCCATATTTTAAAACATTTGTAACAGGTAGTTTGTATTCGTCTTCATATTCTGCTATTGTGCTTTCCAATTCAGTGTCAGTCATATCCTCATCGTTAATGATAATAGCGATTACCTTTGATTTTGAAAACACCTCGTTAAGTTCTATTTCATTTTCCAATTCAGGCATGGGAATTTCAGGAAAATCACAGCGGTTCTTTCTTTTTGGTGGATGTTGAATAATTATTGCATCGGTATTTGCACCCTTTATAATGGCACTTGATGAATTAAATGCAGGATGACTTAATCCGCCTTGTCCCTCAACAATAATGATATCCGGATGCTCTGTGTTAACAGCGTCCACAATTGCTTTTTCGATTTCCCCTGTCGTAAAACCGGAGGTTAGTACATCCAAAGCCATGCCGTACTTTGCCCCCTGAAGCAACCCCGCTTGTCCTGTTGCTATAAATACAGCGTTTATATTTTCATTCTTTAATGCTTCGACAATACATCGTGCGGTAGTCATTTTACCAACGGCACAATCTGTACCGGTGACAACTATTACCGGAGTTTTAATTTTGAAAATCTCTCCGGTAAAAAGGTGCAAGTCTTTTCGTTCGGGCGGTTTTCTAAAGTCAAATATTTTAACATTACATTCACGCGCCTTTTGCACAAACTCTTTATCGTCAGTAAGGAATTCCGGCAGTCCATTTACAATATCCATCCCCTTTACCATAGCCGATAGAATTACTTTTCGTTGTCCCTTGTCAAGAAATGGGGCAAGCGGTGCAATACCGTAGATGAAATATTTTGGAATATACTCCAAATTGTCCAACGCATCATCAATACTCCGGAATATAGGAATTCCTTTTTTTATTCCATCGAGACATTCGCCTGCATCAAGACCTGCTTTTGTACTGTCAATAACGGCAACGATTTTAAAACGTTCCGAGTGCCGGATAAGTCCGTTTGCCACCTTTCCATCTATCCTTCCAAATTCATTTTCACTATATATTAATGCTTTCTCTGTCATAATTTATTTCCTTTCTGACATTCCCAACATCATACCAGTGCTTAAGGCCCTCTTGGGTCAAACGAACACGAAGCGAGGCATCCCAATGCCGGCTCTACCGTCTATGAGACGGTGAAGGCCGAAGACTCCTCCCACAGCAACCGTTCGGGCGGCCTCCGTCCCGGCTTGGCGTGCACGTGGGGGTTGACATTGAGGAGATCTCCAGCCGTAGCCGCAAAGGCCGCCATGCCCGTGCGAAAGCCTTCTCGTCCGATCTCCGGGGTGGCCATCATCTCCTGCGCGGTCTCGTATGCCGCCCGGCAGAGCCTGCCCTGAAGGTCGGGATGATGGACAAAATAGGGCCTGATCATCTTCGGCAGCGAGAAGGTCCACATCGCATGTCCGACCTCTTCGAGCGCTTCGTCGGCCAAGAAAGCTGCGAAGGCGGCTGCCCGCTTTGCGCCGCAGCTCGGGCAGTGGAAAGGTGCCCGGCACAGCAAACTAGTGTTCTCCATCCCCGGCCTTCGGGTCCGCTTCGCGTCCCCGCTCGGTGCATTTCCCGGAGGGGCTTCATTACGGAAATTGGGAGGCAACCGCCCCTCCGGAAAACGACCTCGGCGGCCTACGGCGTCAGCCGAGGCTCTGTTGCAGAGGGTATCGCCGTGGATTGCCCCACACAACCTTTCCCAAAGCAAAACCCTTACCGGAAGGTCTGCCGGAGGGAAAGCTTGTGTACGGCACTTCCCGATTTGGCGTTTTGGGCGCTCTCAGGATTCGGCGTCGGCGTTATCGACCGGTCATCGCTGCGGCCAGCACCTCTGCCGGGTGCAGGCAGTCCCGGCCGGTGAGGTCTCTGACCTGGTGGCGGCAGCTGGTGCCGGCGGCTACCACGATTGCATCGGAGGAGAGTGGAGTAATTTGTTGAACCAGGGGCTCAGCGACGGCCAGGGAAAGATCCCTGTTGGCCACCATCATGCCAAAGGCGCCGGCCATGCCGCAGCATCCGGTCTCCAGTGGTTTGACCTCGAGGCCCGGCACATGAGCAAAGAGGCG
>JAUVIB010000413.1 GCA_030592985.1 Calditrichaceae bacterium
AAGACGAGGAAAGAAGGAGCTATCGACATCGATGCAGTATTTGCAGATTAATGAGTAATTTCCGTTTAGGCGAAACTCATCTGTTTACGTTGGGAAGTGAATTCATCCAGGAGAAAATTTTTTCGACTCGTATCACTGGCGAAACACATCGCGCCGATGATTGGGTGATTTTTGCTCAAGATGAAATAAAATGGATGAACCGATGGGACTTTATCGGCGGATTTCGTTTTGATCAACATTCTGAATATGGCGCGCATTTTTGCCCAAAAATTTCCACAATGTACCAGGTGCTGCCGTTTAATTTTCGAGCCACTTATGGCATGGGTTTTAAAGCGCCGACTTTAAAAGAACTGTACATGAATTGGGATCATGGCGGCGGCGGTCCTTATGTCTTCGGTAATCCGGATTTAAAACCCGAAACATCAAATTATGGCTCTTTGTCAATCGAATTTATTAATTATCACCTTAATTGGTCTGTCTCTTTATTCCGGACTGATTTAAAGGATATGATCGATGCCAGAAGCGCGCCGGGCGATCCGAATACAAATTATTATGGAAATGTCGCAAAAGCCATGACCCAGGGCGTTGAAGCGCTGGCTAAGGTTGACGCCGGAGCCGGCATTGCTCTGTCGGCAGGTTACAGCTTTGTTGATACTGAAGATAAAACAACCGGCAGGGAATTATTCGGGCGGGCTAACCATTCCGGAATTGTTAAACTGGAATATATCAATAACAAATATAACTTTAATTTTAATCTGCGCGGGAAATTTACCGGGGAAAAATTGATATACGAGGATGAGGATGAAGACACGGGCGCTATCATCAAATACAAGCAAGCGCCTTATGCTATCTGGAGGTTTACATTCAATAAAAAGCTTTTTTCATATATAACCTTGATCTTTGGCGTTAACAACCTGTTTGATTATACGGATAAAGCTTATTTAACTACGCCGGGACGGATATATTATGGCGGCATTAATATTTCGTACAAATAATTCAGTGGTAGTATCATCCCGAAAAATCGGAATATGAAAAAATGAAAAAAGTAAAAATGAGCTATCAGATAACCGTTGCCTTGAAGGGTGTAAGATAAATTTCACATGGGAGTATTTTTTTACTCATCCCTGCCCTTATACAAAAGGGAAGGGGTAAGAATCTGTGTGCTTTATATAATTAATTAAGATATTTAAGGTTGGGTGAGATGTGGTTTTCCCTTCCCTATTAAATTAGGGATGGGTAATAAAAATGCGCAGGTATCATTTATTGTTTATTAGTCGGATATGATATACCAATAAAAGGTTTTGAAAATAATGTTTCCCCAGACATAAACAATAAAGATAGACAAGAATCTAGGAAGTAGAAGTTATTTTTAAAGTAAGTTATTGAAATATTAAAAGATACAAATTAATCCCGAAGCGTCGGGGTGAAAATACCATTTAAGTTAAAAGGAGAATAAATGAGAGAATAAAAACTTATTAAACAAATAATTAACTATCCCGACTGAATCGGGATGACGTTACTAATTTCAAAACGGAGAATAAGAAAATGAGGAAATCTTTAAGTATGTTTATTATTTATTTAACTGGTGTTTTGCTGCTTTTCATGTTTATCAGTTGTGATGATAGTAATGTAACGGATCCGCTGCCCAGCGGTATCGGCAAGGAACTGATGATTGATACATCAAGCAAAACAGAATGGGTATATTTTTCTTTTTCCAAAGGAGATACCGTAACTATCGCTGAATCAAACAGCTCGTTGGAATGGGATATTGGTCTCAGACGTTACCATTTCAAGACAAACAGCGGAACATCCGGCTCAGGTCAGGGCGGAGCTGTTAATATGGGTAAAGTGGATTTTGCTTCTGTGACTGAGGCGCCGGAAAGCGGATATACAGTTGATGATTCGGTAACTTTTCAAAGTCACGGCGGATCAAAAACTTATTCTCTCAATCCTGTTCTGGAAGGTTGGGCAATAATGGAAGGTATGCCGCCCACTTTTGTTACTACTGACAGCATTTATGTGTTGAAAACTGTCAATGGTAAGTATGCCAAACTCTGGTTGAAGAGTTATTATAACGAAGAGGGCACATCCGGACATATAACTCTTGAATATTTCTATCAACCGGACGGCAGCCGGAAATTGGAAGAATAGAAAGAATTAATAAAAAAGATACAAGAACATAGTAAAATTAATTAATAGCCACAAAGTCTCAAAGGCACAAAGATAAAAATATATAAGTTTTTATTAGTGCCTTGGTGTCTTTTCCCGAAAGAGATCCCTTTCCCATAGGGACTCCTGCGGAGCGGGAGTGGCAAATATTTTCCGAAGCTTCTGGACTATAAAATTAAATAAAAATGTTTTATCAATAGGAGTGTAAAAATGAGAAATATTAAAACCGGACTTATTCTGAATCTATCCATAGCTTTAAGTCTAAGCCTTTCAACCTTGGCTTTTGCCCACACCTTTTGGCTGAACGCTACCGAGTATTTTCCTGAAATCTATTCTCCTGAATATGGCGCAAAAACAACGGTTTACTTTGGCTGGGGACACAGATACCCGGTAGCTGATTTTCTTTCGGCGGACAAGTTAAGCAATTTTAATTTAATTACACCGACAGGCGAAATTAAGCCGATAAAGCCCGGGAATGGCGGCTTTTTGGCTACCAAGTTAAGCTTTTCTGAAAAAGGCTCATACATAGTTACCGCAGCCTTGAAGTCGGGATTCTATACGATGTACATGGAAGACGGCAGGATTCATCACAAAAGCGTGCCCAAAACAGGATTAAGCGGGGTGATCCTGAGTCTTCATTTCGAGCAGTATGCCAAGTCGCTGATTAATGTGGACGGCGCGGATAGTTCTTTCCTTAAACCGGTGGGACATACGCTGGAAATCATACCTCTTACGAATCCAGCCGATTTGAAGGTGGGAGATTATCTGTCGGTTCAGGTATTATTCAAAGGCAGACCGGCGAGATTCTGCCCGCTGTATGGCACGTATGCCGGATTTTCTACAGGCGATGATTTTGCTTACGCTACCAGCGCAAATGGGGAGGGAAAAGCTAAAATAAGAATTTTACATCATGGTACATGGCTGCTTAAGGCAAAGAAAAAAAATCCTGCGCCGGATGAGCTTAAGGATAAGTGCAATGATATGTCCTATACAGCGACATTGACCTTTGAGGTGAAGTGACTGGCACAGAAGACCTCTCGCAGATTTGAAACCTGCGGGAGGTCCTCTACTAATTCAATCACCAAATACAATAATCTAACCAAGTGGAGAAAAAGATGAACGAAAATTATTTCAAACGCCTTCGGATTGCCGGGCTGTTCATCATCAGCTTCTTAGGCGGGATGTTTTCATATGTTTTTGCTGGTTGATAATTATGCCAGAACACCGCTCGATCAACCTGCTGTAAAAGGATTATCATTAAAATTATAATAATAAACTTCGGCTATGCCTTAAACCCGTAGGAAAAAGATTTTCGCTATAATGAAAAAGAAGTTCTAAATAAAAAAAATAAGGGGATAAGAATGGGTTTGGATCTATACAAAATCAATCAACGATTCGCCAAAATCGGCGAAGGA
>JAUVIB010000472.1 GCA_030592985.1 Calditrichaceae bacterium
GCTTAGCCTGACGGCTATGCCTTTACCCCCCTTTTCTTCCGTAGTGATGCCTTTGGCATAAGGGGGATTTTGTTAACTAATTGTAAATACATACGATAAGTCGTTATTAACTGAGTATAAAACATAATCAGAGAAAGAAATATGATTCGTCCACCTTTCAAATTAAGAATTGTACTATTAGCTTTAATTCTTGCTATCCTATCATCCTGTGCTGTTAAACCAAAACCGCAGGAAGTAAAAAAAATCACTCCGAAAATAAAAGTACTTCTTGGCGAGACAAATAATCTCGATTCACTTTCTTTTTCTAATGATGTTATTTTAGTTGCCGAAGAAGCCCAATATGAACTGGGACCTAATAATAATACAATTTATATTAAAAGTACCGATCAGGGTTTTAAACTTTTCAATAGTAACCGGATATTTACTTTCGGATTTAATGATTCTTTAATCATTAGCGGGAGTAAAAAACCCTATTATTTTACGTATCATAACAGAAAATACAGCGGTGATATTATCCTGACCCGCCAAACCAACAATCCGATCTGGATAATAAATAAACTTAATTTAGAATCTTATTTAAAAGGTGTCGTTCCCGCGGAGATCCCAACTCATAAAGAGATATATATCCAGGCGGATAAAGCCCAGGCCATCTGTGCCCGGACGTACGCTTTAAATAAAATCAATCTAAATAAGAGCAAACTTTTTCATCTATATGCTGATGTGCGTAGTCAGGTTTATGGCGGATTAAATATTGAAACAAGTCAGGGAAACAGCGCTGTTGACGGTACCAAAGGCGTTGTGATAAAATACGGCGCTAATCTGGCTACTATTTATTATCACTCTACCTGCGGCGGCATGCTTGAATCAGGCAGTTATTTCGGAAGCCGGGATAATCAGCCCTATCTGCAGCCTTACAAAGATTTGCTGGGTAACGATTTTTCCTGTTCGGCGTCTCCCTATTTTCGCTGGCAGAAACAATTTACTTTTAATCAGCTTGATTCCATAATCTATGCACGATATGGTAAAGGAATTAAAACGATTATCGTTACCGATACAACCGATATCTATTTAAGAATATCTATTCTTGAACGTACAGCCGGCGGCCGAATACAAAAATTAGAAGTAAGTTATAATGATACAACTTTTGAATTGAATGGGCTGGATATTCGCAAATTTTTTACGGACAGCAGGGGAAAATATCTGCCAAGTACCATGTTTACCATATCATCCATTGATGATTCAACAGTTGTCTTAAAAGGCGGAGGCTACGGACACGGAGTCGGGATGTGCCAATATGGGGCATTATCCATGTCAGAAAAAGGTTTTAAATATTACCACATTTTATATAAATATTTTAGAGGAACTTACCTGGAGAAATTGTATTGAGAAATATTATATTATTAATCGTTACCACTATGGGCTTATCAATATTAAATTCGTGCCATCCTGACAAAGTAATTCAAAAAACGGATACCGATACAAATGCCGATATTGACAGCGTCTTTTTCTATAAACAAAAAGATGTGGAAGACCCCTTAATCGATGCTGTTTTAGATACAAATGACCATTCATCGGTCGTTCTTAAAAAAGAACTTGTTCCTAAGGTACCTGGCAAACCCGACTACAAATTAATTGAAGGCTACAGAGTTCAAATTTTTGCCAGTCTCGATTCAACAAATGCTTTGGTAACACGCTATAAAGCGCAGCAACAGGTTAATCAGCCCGTATACCTTGTAAGTGACGGCAATATGTTTAAGGTGCAAGTTGGTGATTTTCCCTATCAGGAGCCGGCTTATAAACTCAGAGATGAAATGGATAGAAATGGATTCAAGGGCGCCTGGGTTGTACAGCGTGAAATTCGAATTCCCATAGGCGCAGAGAATAAAATTCAACCTGCGGCGGCGACAGAAACCATCGATAATACGAATACAAATTATCAAGCTTCAGATGGTAAATACAAGATTCAAGTTGCCGCTGTTTCCGATGAAATGAGAGCGCAGCAATTATCCTATGAATTACAAAATCAATTCCAGTTAAATGCCAGCTATAAACTAGTCGGCTCTATCTACAAAGTATATCTCGGTAATTTTAATGACCGGGAAAACGCTGACTCCATGCTACAAAAAGTACGTTCTTCAGGCTATCCGGACGCCTGGCTGGTTTATTGATTTTATGGGAATGAATCTTGAACTAAAAGCAAAACTATCTGATTTTTCTGCAACGAAATATAAAGTTGAAGCCATTAAATCCATTCATTTTGAAGCCGACGACTTTCAGAAAGATACCTTTTATAACGTGCCCAATGGCCGTTTAAAACTAAGAGAATCCAGCTTTTATGGATCTATTCTTATTCCTTACTTCAGGGAAGACGGTAATGATGCAAAACCGTCCGACTACTCCCTAATTGAGATTACCGATACCAAATCCCTGCACCGTATTTTCTCAAAAATGTTTGGCGTTAAAATCGTTGTTGAGAAAACACGTCTGATCTATCTTTATGAAAACGTACGGATACATTTTGACCGCGTAAAAGATCTCGGTGATTTTATTGAATTTGAAGCAGTCCTCAGTCCCGGATATGACCAGATAGATGGTCAAACAAAAATTGATTGGCTAAAAAATTATCTAAATATCCGGGTATCCGATTTAATTTCCATTGCCTATGCCGATATGCTCAAGGGCTGAACCTATCCAACATTTCGAATAATTTTCCAAAATATGCAACATTGATAAATATTTGTGGGAAGAAGATTTTTCTATTTTCCATTGAGACTGTTTTTAGGGTAGAGAATCGGGGGAAACAGCAAAAATCTATCCTCTTTTTTTTGCTCATAAGCAAATATTATAGCTCTTTTTTTTGCTTTATAGCAAAAAAACTTGTATTTGTAATTACAATTATTATATTATAGCCATGAAAATTAAGCGATATTTAACCCAATTTATTATTGATGACTTAGATGAAAAAATGGTTTTTATTGGCGGAGCTCGCCAAGTAGGGAAAACCACCTTGGCGCGAGACCTCATTTCAAAATCTTTCAAAAA
>JAUVIB010000202.1 GCA_030592985.1 Calditrichaceae bacterium
GTAAATTTTACCCGCACCGCTTTTTCAATAATCGTATCGATTTTCGGCTGAGTATCATGCTGCTCGGGAAGCAGGGCATATTGAAGTGGCAGCCAGACATGGCGCGAATCATCCCAATCATTATGAGAATATTTTCGATTTTCTTCAAATATGTCGATAAGCATTTGAAACAAATCGACGACTTTATCGATTTGTTGTTCCTCTACGGTGGATTCAGTAAACAACCAGCGTGTAAAAGCGCCTTTTGCATGCTGTCCAAATTCCAGAATGGTGTCGTCTTTTTTAATTAAGCCAAGATAACGATCGTAAGGGATAATGATTTCATCCAAAATTATCTTTTTCGCCCGATCGGAAACTCTTTTACCTTGTGGAGATATTGTGTCGATATTCGGGTAGTTATCGCTTAGCGCTAAGGTGAATGCCCGGTCAACTTCATGATGATATCTTCTTACTTCATCTTCAATAGTATGGGCAGAAGAGAAAATATCGTTTTCTTTGGAAAGATGATCTTTTATTTCCTGAACACGTTCTTTAAAAGCAATAATTGCCTTTTCATTTGTCCAGCCATTCTGGTCAAAATTTGGGCTGATCAACCGGTTGATCCAATATGATGTGGATTTTATTATCTTTAATGATTCTTTAAGTTCGTCGTCCTGCAGCGTTGTTTTCACTGCTCTTAGTTCTTGTGATGGTTTCTTTATTGGAATATAGTCGTACCGGGGTCTCGTTTTTCCACTATTGGGTTGAAATAAGGGGATGTTAACGCCAAGGTGAACGCTGTTACTGCGTGTGGGAAGCCAGCTAAAAGTTACATCCATACCATTTCCGAAAAGGCCTCCCCTGATAATCGGATGCTGAATGGTTAGTATAAAATCGGTTTCTTTATCTACTATATTATAATCAACGCCTGCTGAAAAATGTAGAACAGGGAATACCACATTCCCGCGGAATCCATAGTCTGAATATATATTTTTATGTCCGAGGTATGCTTCTGCCGAGAGCCCTAGTATACCTACAACCGGATTCATTAGATCCCGATAGATACCAAATTTAGCTATATTATTCAGTTGTTCACCATCATTGGAGCGATACCGCCCTAAGGAAAGACCTGTATACCATTTGTATATGGAGGGTTGTCCGAGGGATTTTATAAACCCGCCGTTTTCAGGAGGCACTATAATTTGGGATGATAGATAGAACGGAAGTATTAAGAGAGAAATGATTAATAGTTGTAAAACTCTCATAATTATCCTCCTTATTAATGGCTATATATTTAATGAATAATATTAATGTAATAAAATATAAGTTAAAATAAAACTTTCTGTAATAGGGAAAAATTTGGTTCTATGCCAACACTTTTTTAATTTGCTATCTTTTAATAAACACGAGGATTTTTTGGAAAGTTTTATTGTTATAGCATTGACAGGATTTGTTTTGGGAGTGGTAATGTCCATCCCTGCGGCAGGCCCCATAACCGTACTTATTATTTCTAATTCCTTAAAGGGAAAATTACGATACAGCCATCGTGTTGCATACGGCGCTGCATTTGCTGATTTTATTTATCCGTTTATTGCCGTTTATGCTTTTTCAAATTTATATTATTTTTATGAATCTTTCACGCCTTATCTTCTTTTTTTCGGTGCAGCTTTACTTATTTTTGTCGGATTCCGTTTTTTTCATAAAAATGTTGATTTTGAGCATCTTCAAGATGATACTTTGGTATATGATAAAAGCCACAATAAAGGAGGGTTTAGGACCGGATTAGCTATCAATTTCTTTAATCCAACTTTATTCATTGGATGGTTGGTGTCTTCATTTTTAGTTATTAACCTCGTTGCATCACTGGGATTTGATACCGGAGGTCTGAATAGTCAGATGATTCATGAAATTGAAGATATTCAGGATTTGGATATAAATCAGCAATTGGAAGAGAAAAAGCATGCTCTTGAGGAAGTACTGGGGAATATAGATTCAACAGAAACGGTTTCACAACCAAGTAACACTCATGCTTATATTGTAACATTAAGTTTTCTGTATGCTTTGATGGTTTCATTGGGGTCTACTTTGTGGTTTTACTCCCTCGGTTCATTTATCCTCAAAAAAAGACATTTATTTCGAACAAGCACAATCAATAAAATAATTCATACTTTGGGTCTGTTTTTAATAGGTGTTGGAATCTATTTTGCCGTAAAACTTGTTATATCGTTTATATAAAGGACAGTTAATTTTATACATTTTATACATTTTGTACCATTTAGGATATGTGAGAGAATATGTCAATACTAAAAGAATATAAAACTTCATTAAAGTCTGTGGAAACTGAAGATCCTTTTGATTTGTATTTTTATCGAATCATTTCATTCATTTTTGTAAAGATAATTTATCGTTTTCCGATTACACCTAATCAGATTTCAGTTACAGCAATGATTCTCGGAGTCGTTAGCGGGTATTTCTTTTCCACGGCTACGGCGGACAGTTATTTTATCGCTGGTATTTTTTATACACTCTATTATATATTGGATTGCAGTGATGGTCAATTAGCTCGTTTGAAAAAAAATGGAACACGTCTTGGGCGTATAATCGATGGAATCTCAGATTATGTCACGCATATAGCAGTTTATATTGGCCTGGGAATCGGTTTGGCCAATCAATCCGGGGATGCGCTTTCATCTTGGTTTGTAGTGATTGTCTCTTTGGGAAGCTTGATGTTTCAGGCAGCTTTAGTTGATTATTACCGTAACCGCTATCTTGAATATCAGTTTGGCCAAACAAGTTTATATGGTGAAGATCTACTCGAGTTTCAACAAGAATATGAAGAGCTGAAAAAAACAGGCGGGTCATACACTGAACGTTTTATCTATTATGTCTATTTGAAATATTTAAAGGTGCAGGATATTTTTATTTCGGAAAATAAGAATGGAGCAAAAGACAAAAAATTCAATACAGACGACTTCTTACTTAAAAATGAAAAAATGATACGTTTATGGACTTATATGGGTACATCACTTCAGATCACACTGTTAATTATAGCGTCACTATTTAATATAATTTTCTTTTATTTTTACGCTTTGGTTTTTGCCGTTAATGCTTATGCCATCATATTGCTAATTACACAAGTTAAGATAGATAAAAATACGACATTTGAAAAGATAATCGGAGATTAAGATGAAAGCTGTTATTCCTCTTGCCGGTAGTGGAACACGTTTAAGGCCATTAACTGCTCATACACCAAAGTGTTTGTTGGATATCGGGGGTTATACTACTTTAGGGCTAACGATTAATAACATTTTAAAGAATGGTATTAATGATTTTATTTTTGTTGTTGGTTTCGAACATAATAAAATTAAAGATTTTATAAAAAAGAAATTCCCCGACCTGCGTGTGAACTTTGTTCTAAACTCGGATTACGAAGCAACCAATAGTATCTACTCTTTCTGGATGACCAGAGAGTTTATTAACAATGAGGCTATATTACTTCTTGACGGAGATATCATCTTTGGTGAGGAAGTTATTTCGGTTTTACTGAATTCCGAACATGATAATTGCCTTACTCTTCGCAAAGGAATTGATCTGGTAGATGAAGACATGAAGGCGGCCGTCGATGATAAAGGAATGGTGACTGAAATAAGTAAAATGGTAGATTTATCAATTGCCAGTGGAGAATCAATTGCCATCCAAAAATTTTCCGTAGATGGTGTAAAAAAACTCGTTAAAGAGGCGGATTATTTGATACGGGAAGAGAAGAATGTTGATGACTGGTATGAGGCGGCTATTCAGCGAATGATCGACAATGGAGGAGAGGTCGCTGCTATTGATGTCAACCATTTGCCTTGTTTTGAGATAGATACGGTGGAAGATATTGAATATGCTAAAAAATATATTATTCCAAAATTATCCGACATAGAAAAGTTTTAATTTCATTTATCTAATTGGATAATAGATTATTAATCTTTTATCAAAGCACTGTCATTGATAAAACTAATACCCCTGAATGGATAATCTTATTGGATTATAGACCTCAAAATCATTTTTCCCCCTATTTTAAGTTCCTTCTAATTATATCAATAATTAGTGTGGAAATTGTATTCGCTCAAGCAGAGAAGTATGATACTTTGCAGGTTAAAGCAGGTAGCACGATTGAGTTTTTTGATTCACAAATGACGATTACAAGAGACACGCTGTTAATCCTGCCGCAGAATACGAAATATATGATTTATAAAGGTCAGGACTCAACTTCCCAAGAATTTTATAAATCAATAAAAAAATATTCAGAAAAGAGTAAGTTGTTTGAATTGCTGCATAATTCCATCATTGTAGAAAAAAAATCTTCTCAAGACAGGGATATATCTTTCGATAAAAGTTCCGAGGAATATGAACAATACAAAGGGAAAATTATATCGAATATCCGCTATAAAAAAGTGCGCCTGTTTTCCGGTTCGGTTTTTGACACAACCAATCTAATTAACCAGGAGAATGAAGGTTTCTTTGAAAAGATTCATTATGATTCCAGAGATGCTACTATTGAAAAATATATTACCTTTCATATAGGTGAAAAAATAGATCCCTACCGTATATCGGATACAGAGCGTATTCTGAGAAATCTTTCCTTTATTGAGGATGCGAAGATAATACTTATCCCCCAAGAGTCAGACGAAAATAAAATTGATGTATTAGTCGTTACAAAAGACCGTTTTTCGCTGGGTATTAATTTAACACCGCATTCAATAAGTCGATATTCAACAACCGTATTTAATCGAAATATTTTAGGTTATGGCTGGAATCTCGAATTAAAATATACTTTTAATAGTGCATATACTCCTCCCCATGGAATTGAAACCAATTTTGATTTCAATAATATCCAAGGTACATTTATTGATGCAAGTATCGGCTATGCTTTTGATGCAGAGAATGAAAAAAGCCACCTCTTATTTACAAAGTCTTTTCTTACCACTGAAACAAAATATGGTGGAGGATTGGGTCTTGAAAATATTCATTCATTCAATCTTGATAATAATTTTGAACATATTCCTTTTACTTATAATTATGAAGATTTTTGGGCGGGTAGACAGCTTTCTGTGTCAAAGATTGATCGTAGAAAAACGGTTATATTGGCTGGTAGAGTAAGTCGGAGAGAATTTACTTTCCGCCCTTATGTGGAGTCTGACAGCAACTATTTCTACTATAATCAGAATATGGCATTAGGCTCGGTAATCTATTCAAAAATTGACTTTTTTAAAGCCCGTATGGTCTACGGATTCGGCATAACCGAAGATGTCCCCGTGGGATTCCGTATTTCTGTAACTTCCGGATTGCGTTACGAGGATTTTGATGACAATTTCTACTTTGGAGTTTCCGCAGGAAGGACCTATATGGAAAAATCCTTTGGCTTCCTTCTATACAGCTTTAAGGCAGGCACATTTTATAATGGTGAAGAGTTTAGGCAGGGTGTGGTTAATCTTTCTGCATATTTTATTTCACCGTTACTTTCTTATAATATATTTAAGCTGCGTCATTTTCTTTTTATATCATATACGCAAGGTTTTAACCGCCAAAGAGAATATTATCTTTATTTAAATGGAGAAGACGGTATTCGAGGATTAAATATAAATGATATACAGGGCACAAAAAGGTTTGATATGTCCTATGAAACCGTTTCATTTACCCCTTTTAATTTTTATGGTTTTCGTTTTGCCATGTTCAATTTTGTCGATATAGGATTTATCAGTAATGATAAAGATATCGTTTTTAAAAATAAAATGTATAGTGGTATCGGCATTGGATGGCGCATAAAAAATGAAAGTTTGGTTTTTGGCGCTATACAGATTAGACTGGCTTACTATCCAAATGTAACACCTGGAAGTGGAAAGTTTGGATTTGATATAAAAACAAATGAAACAAGATTGTTTGAAAATATTTTTCCTGTAAAACCCAATGTAATAGGTTTTGAATAAATAGAAATTATTAATATGAATGACTAGTTGGATTAAAAATTAAAAAGTGTTGGGTTAAAAACCCAATTTAGTATTTATTTACAAACCACATCTAAAGATAGTGGCAAATCACTCAAAATATTGCAAAATTTCACATAAATTGTGTGATTTTTGTTATAAGTATGTAATTATAACAAAATTAGTAAAACCAATTAAGTGAAAAAGAAAATCGTAAGGTGGCTGAGCTTGTCGAAGCCCCGTCA